>CAUVLK010000034.1:0-12528 GCA_963552635.1 uncultured Lautropia sp.
GGAAGTGTGTGAACGAGGAAACATGCCGGAAATGGACTGGCCCTAGAATATCGGACATCAGAATTTTCAACCATCCGGTACTTCAACCATGAGCAACACGCACGCAGGACGGCTCGTCATCCCGTTCGAAGAGCTTCGCATGACCGATGTCGAGGTCGTGGGCGGCAAGAATGCCTCGCTGGGCGAGCTGATCAGCCAGCTCTCGGCATCGGGCGTCCAGGTGCCTGGCGGCTTTGCCACCACCGCAGACGCCTTCCGGGACTTCCTCGATCACAACCGCCTCACCGAGCGCATCAACGCCCGGCTGGCCACCCTCAACACCGACGACGTGAAGGCCCTGGCCCAGGCCGGAGCCGAGATCCGCAACTGGGTGAGCGAGGCCGCCTTCCCGCCCGATCTGGAAAAGGCCATCCGCGAGCACTTCGCCCGCCTCACGAAGGATTCCCCGGCCGGCGTCTCGTTCGCCGTGCGCTCCAGCGCCACCGCCGAGGACCTGCCCGATGCCTCCTTCGCCGGACAGCAGGAGACCGTCCTCAACGTCGTCGGCATCGACGCCATCCTGGACCGTATCCGCGAGGTCTTTGCCTCGCTCTACAACGACCGCGCCATCTCCTACCGCGTCCACAAGGGCTTTGCCCATGAGGGCGTGGCCCTGTCGGCCGGCATCCAGCGCATGTGCCGCAGCGACCTGGGCGCCTCGGGCGTGATGTTCACCATCGACACCGAATCCGGTTTCGAGGACGTGGTGTTCATCACCAGCAGCTGGGGCCTGGGCGAGACCGTCGTGCAGGGGGCCGTCAACCCCGACGAGTTCTACGTCCACAAGCCCATGCTGGCCGCCGGCAAGTACCCCATCATCAGCCGTCACCTGGGCTCCAAGCTCATCAAGATGGAGTTCGAGGATGCCGCCTCCCAGGGCCGCACCGTGCGCACCGTCGACACCCCGGCCGAGCAGCGTGCGCGCTTCTCGCTCTCCGACGAGGAGGTCACCCAGCTGGCCCGCTATGCCACCATCATCGAGAAGCACTATGGTCGTCCCATGGACATCGAGTGGGGCAAGGACGGCATCGACGGCAAGCTCTTCATCCTCCAGGCCCGTCCCGAGACGGTCAAGTCGCAGAGCAAGGACCGCAAGCAGCAGCGCTTCGTCCTCAAGAGCAGCTCCGATGTGCTGACCTCCGGCCGTGCCATCGGCCAGAAGATCGGCACCGGCCGCGTGCGCCTGGTGGGCGATGCGTCCGAGATGAGCCGCGTGCAGCCCGGCGACGTCCTCGTCACCGACATGACCGATCCCAACTGGGAGCCGGTCATGAAGCGTGCCTCGGCCATCGTCACCAACCGGGGCGGGCGCACCTGCCATGCCGCCATCATTGCGCGTGAGCTGGGCATTCCTGCCGTCGTCGGCTGCGGCAACGCCACCGACGTGCTGGCCGACGGCCGGCTTGTCACCGTCTCGTGCGCCCAGGGCGACACCGGCTACGTCTACGACGGCCAGCTCGAAACCGAAGTCACCGATGTCCAGACCGGCACCATGCCGAAGATCGACACCAAGATCATGATGAACGTCGGCAACCCGCAGCTCGCCTTCGAGTTTGCGGCGCTGCCTTGCGACGGCGTGGGCCTGGCCCGGCTGGAGTTCGTCATCAACAACAACATCGGCATCCACCCGCGTGCCATTCTCGACTACCCCGCCGTCGACGCGGATCTCAAGCAGGCCGTCGAGAGCGTGGCCCGTGGTTACGCCGGCCCGCGTGCCTTCTACGTCGAGAAGCTGGCCGAAGGCGTGGCCACCATCGCCGCTGCCTTCTGGCCCAAGCCGGTCATCGTGCGCCTGTCCGACTTCAAGAGCAACGAGTACCGCAAGCTCATCGGCGGCTCGCGCTATGAGCCCGAGGAAGAGAACCCCATGCTGGGCTTCCGGGGCGCATCGCGCTACGTGTCGGACACCTTCTCCGACTGCTTCGAGATGGAATGCAAGGCCATGAAGCGCGTGCGCGAGGACATGGGCCTGACCAACGTCCAGCTGATGATCCCCTTCGTGCGCACCGTCAAGGAAGGCGCGCGCGTCATCGAGCTGCTGGCCAGCCATGGTCTGAAGCGGGGCGAGGGCGGCGCACCGGATGGCACCGGCGCACTGCGTGTCGTCATGATGTGCGAGCTGCCCTCCAACGCCATCCTGGCGGACGAGTTCCTGCAGCACTTCGACGGCTTCTCCATCGGCTCCAACGACATGACCCAGCTTACCTTGGGCCTGGACCGTGACTCGGGCCTGGTGGCCGAAGGCTTCGACGAACGCGACCCTGCCGTCAAGGCGCTGCTGGCCCGTGCCATCGAGGCCTGCCGCAAGGCCGGCAAGTACGTCGGCATCTGCGGCCAGGGCCCGTCCGACCATCCGGACTTCGCCGAATGGCTGGTCGACCAGGGCATCACCTCCATCTCGCTCAACCCCGACACCGTCGTCTCCACCTGGCAGCGGCTTGGGGACCGGGCCGGGAAGTAAGCGCTCCGGCTGCCCGGTCGCCCTGGCGGCCGGGCTGGCACTACGCCATCGACCGGGGTACCGGGACGTCCTGGTACCGCGCTGCCTAGGGCGCGCCGACCGAAAGGACGTGCATCGCGCCGGCTACGCAAACGCCACCTTCGGGTGGCGTTTTTTGTGGCAGCAATGTGCACATTTCGTTGGACTGTCTGCGCATTGTCGCCAAATTTCCACCCCGGAAAGCCGTTTGTGCGGCTTTGCCTTGACACTCGGTCAAAGTGTCCCAAAATGAAAAACAGAGCCCCGGCAGGCTCTTCCGGCCGCTTCACCCATGAACGGACCTCATCTGCGCGCATCTGCGCAGAGACCGCATCCGCATGGCAGAAGCCCGGAACACCCCCCCCTGGCAAGGCAGATGGAGGCGCAGATGGCAGATATGGCAACACACTATGGCTGGTGGATCCTTGCCGTGGTGCTCGGCATCACCGAACTGTTCGTTGGCTCCTTCTACCTGCTGGTCATCGCCGTGGCCCTGGCTCTGGCGGGCCTGTCCGCCTGGCTGGGCGCCACCTTCAGCATCCAGCTGCTGGTCGCCGCCGTTGCCAGTGCCCTGGGGGCAGGCCTGGTGCGCTACCTCCGGCCCATCGCCCCGTCGCAGCAGGCGCCCGAACGCAACCCCGACCTCAATCTCGACATCGGCCAGACCGTCACCGTCGAAGGCTGGGAAGACAACGGCCAGACCCGCATCAACTATCGCGGCACCATCTGGCAGGCCGAGCTGCTGTCCGGCTACCCGCGTCGCATCGGCACCCACCGCATCCACGCCATCGCCGGCAGCCGCCTCGTGCTGATTCCGGTCGAGCTGGCGCGTGCCACGAGCAGCGCCCCCGCGCCGGTGGCCGTCGCCTGATCCCTTTACCCCTCAGGGCGTGACGGCGGTCTGGGCCGGCCAAGCCCGCGCCCATGCCAGCTGCCACGCCGCCGACGCACCGCCCGGGCCGGCCGGCAATCGCGCAAGGCACGCGGTGCCCGGGCAGAACGCCTATCCTGCCTTCATCCCATAACCGTCCTTCAGGAGTGACTGTCGATGCCACCTGTTACCACCGTCTCCATCGCCATTCTGGTTCTGGCCATCGTCTTTGCCGTCAAGACCCTCAAGATCGTGCCCCAGCAGCACGCCTGGGTCGTCGAGCGGCTGGGCAAGTTCGACCGCATCCTGATGCCGGGTCTCAACATCATCGTGCCCTTCATCGACCGCGTGGCCTACAAGCATGAGCTGAAGGAGTTCCCGCTGGACGTGCCCAGCCAGGTCTGCATCACCCGTGACAACACCCAGCTGCAGGTCGACGGCGTGCTGTACTTCCAGGTCACCGACCCCATGCGCGCCTCCTACGGCTCCAGCAACTACATCGACGCCATCACCCAGCTGGCCCAGACCTCGCTGCGCTCCGTCATCGGTCGCATGGAACTGGACAAGACCTTCGAGGAACGCGAGGCCATCAACCTGGCCGTCGTCAGCGTGCTGGACGAAGCCGCCACCAACTGGGGCGTCAAGGTGCTGCGCTATGAAATCAAGGACCTGACCCCGCCCGCCGAGATCCTGCGCGCCATGCAGGCGCAGATCACGGCCGAGCGTGAAAAACGCGCCGTCATTGCGGCCTCCGAAGGCCGCCGCCAGGAACAGATCAACATCGCCTCCGGCGAACGCGAAGCCGCCATCCAGCGCTCCGAGGGTGAGCGCCAGGCCGCCATCAACCGCGCCCAGGGTGAAGCCGCCTCCATCTCCGCCATCGCCGAAGCCACCGCCCAGGCCATCGAGCGCGTGGGCAACGCCGCTCAGCTTCCCGGCGGCGACACCGCCGTCAACCTGCGCGTGGCCGAACAGTACGTCGAGGCCTTCGCCCAGCTGGCCCGCACCAACAACACCATGATCGTGCCCGCCAACCTCAGCGACGTGGCCGGCCTTATCGCCACCGCCATGAAGACCGTGCAGGGCACGGGGGCTGGGAACAAGGGCTAAGGTGATAGCATTGTTATCACCTGACGATCCTCCGAACACGTCATGCGCCCGTTCTTGCGCGCCGGTATGCAGTACGGGACTTGCTCGGGGGAGTCCTGCCTGGAGATGGCCATGACGAGCCTGCTGGTCCGTGGACTGGACGAATCCCTGGTGCAGGCCCTGAAGCAGCGCGCCGCCGCCAACGGCCGCAGTGCTGAAGCCGAGCATCGTGCCATCCTGCTGGAATCCCTCCAGCGGCCGCCAAGGAAGTCACTGGCCGAGATATTGGCCAGCATGCCGGATGTCGGACTCGACGCAGACTTCGAGCGTCAACAGGACGACGGCCAGTCCGCCCATGTATTTAAACCTCGGTGCCGTTGCTGAATCTATTTACTGAATGACCCTGGGGTCCGCTTGGGAAGCGACTTCGTGCTGGTGGCCGCAGCCACCGGCATCATCGCCCAGGTGATCCTCTCGGCCGGTCACTGAGGACCCCTTCAGAGCAGGGCCGCGCCTCATCGAATCGCGTGGTGCGGCCCTCGGACCGTTACAGATCGGCGTAGTCCACCACCATGTACTTGGCGGGCAGGTTCTTCTTGGCGTCGCCCTCGTCGCCCATCAGCAGCAGCCGGTGCTGGCCGTTGATCACCACCGAATCGATGGCCTCCACGTTGCTGAGATAGCGCAGGTTGGGCAGCGGGATGGCCTTGGGCGCATCGTCCGGGTTGCCGCTCCAGGTCCACAGCTGCGAGAACTTCGTGCCATCGTCGTCCTTCACCTCGTTGGCCAGGATGAAGCTCTTCAGCACCGGGTCGTAGTTCATCGAACGGATGCCGCCCCCTTTGATGTCCAGGAAGGCCACCGACACGAAGTGCGGCGGAATATGCTTCTCGAACATGTCCTTCGGGTTGTCGATGGAGACGACCAGTGCCCGTTCGTTGAACTCCGGATCGCGGAAGCCCAGCATCAGCCGGTTCTTGTGCGGGTCGAAGGCCAGCCCCTCGATATTGGTGTTGCGGAAATCCAGCTCCGTTCCGGTCCTGGCCTTGATGAGCTCCTTCAGTTCAGGCGAGTTCTTCAGGTCGTCGACCAGCCCGCTGTACGATTCCAGCTGCTGGATGTTGGTGCCCTCGATCCGGAAGCGCAGGAAGTGTTCGCGGTCGGGTCGGCGCTGGCCATTGCGGTTGGGCGAATGTGAGGTGATGGCGTAGATGTAGCCCTCCGGGTCGCGGGTCAGCCCTTCCAGATCGTTCAGCTTGCGTCGGAAATCGCGGATGATGCGTGTATCCAGTGCCTCATCCTCCGTCAGCGAGCCGTCAGGCTCGATGGTGAGGATGCTGGCCGCGCGCGTGGGCTCGTCCTCCACCACCAGGATACGTCCGTCGGGCAGCTGCTGCACCGCCGAGGGTTCGTACAGGCTCTTGAACACGTTGATGCCCAGCGTCTGCAGATGGGCGGCCTGCTTCTGCGCCTGCATGGCCGGAATCACGCTGGGCAGCGTCTTCACGGCCGTGAAGGCAATGACCGAGGCCAGAAGTCCCCAGCGGAACACCACGTAGGACATGTGCAGGAACTTGAACTGCTTGTCGGCTATCAGCCCCAGCCAGTACAGTTCCTCGCTCATCCGGTAGTAGATCTGCTCCCGGTCGTTCATGATGTCCTGCATCATCTGCCAGTAGCGATCCTTCGGGATCTTGGCGCGATCCTCATAGATCAGGATGTTGGGGGAGTCGCCAAAGAAATGAACGCTGGGGTTGTGTGACACCCGGGCCTTGAAGTCGCGCAGCTTGGCCCTGCGCCGACACACGTCCTTCAGCCATCGCCAGGTCTCCTGCAGCCGCCCCACTCGCTCGGGCGAGGCCGACAGCAGTGCGCAGACGATTGAGGCTGCCGCCGTGAGCATGAAGATGCCGGCGGGCACCAGGAACTCGGGCGACGACGAGAAGATGAAGGCTCCTGACACCATCAGTGCTGACACGATGAAGCCGTTGAGCGAGATCATGATGTTGGCCTTGGTGGCCGCCAGTGCCAGCAGCTCCATCTCGGTCCGGAAGGCGTTGCGGAACATCGTTTCCACGCCCTTGGCGGTGCCCAGCGGGGCAGGGGGCGCCGTGACGCCGGTTTCCTGGGCCAACTCTTTCTTCAGGGCCTTCAGCTTGGCGGCTTTCTTGGCGGCTTTCTTGGCGGCTTTCTTGGCCTTCTTGTCGGAGACCGCCATCGGCGCGTCCGACGAGGGGGGCATGCCATTACCCGTCTTCACGGATCCATTTGCCAGAGAGTCGGGCATGGCGTTCTCCTGAAGTGCCCTCACAGGCTTCGGATCGTCACGAGGGTCTGTTCGGTCGGCAGGTGGCACACCGCCTGGAACCGTTCCGATGGGGAGCAGGCCGTTGCCCGGAACGGTGCCCCGGGGGGGAAGGCTGGCGTTGCCGTCCGTCACGGCAGGCGATGTCTCGCCACGGGTCACCCGGGCAACGACCACTTCGTGCCGGCCTCCCTTGGTTGCACGGTCGTCCGATCCTTGGGGACCAGGAAAGGCGTTGATGCCGTGCGTCGTGTAGGGGGGCAGCGTGTCGGTGCCGGAGGCGCCGCAGCGGGTCGGCTGAAAATCGCTCTCTTCCGAATCCCGGTCAGTACTCGTCTCGGCAGGCACCGAGAGGCTCCCCGCGCGCCTGCGGTTGCCTTTCGGGGAGGCCTCCTGGTCGCGGAAGCCCATGGATTCGCTCACCCATGTCCGAAGGGTGAACCTGTCGCTCTTCTTTTTTGCCATGTCTGTCGGCCTGAGCACAACGAATGTCGAACGCCGCGTACCCCCGCGGCGTCAGGTCTCTCTGACAGACTATCGCAATTGGCGTGAAAGCTTCCCCAAAAATGAAGTGGGCTGTACGGGATCCCCGGGCACCGTGTCAGCAGGTTCAGCGGTTGTTGTTCTTCATCAGCCGCGAACGCTCGCGCTGCCAGTCCTTCTCGCGCTCGGTGGCCCGCTTGTCGAACTGCTTCTTGCCCTTGGCCAGTCCCAGCGCCAGCTTCACCCGGCCGTGCGTGTAGTGCAGGTCCAGCGGCACCAGCGAATAGCCGGCCCGCTCCACCTTGCCGATCAGGCGGGCGATCTCGGCACGGTGCAGCAGGAGCTTGCGGTTGCGGGTAACATCCGGCTTGACGTGGGTGGAGGCGGTGATCAGCGGCGTGATGTGCGCCCCGATCAGGTAGATCTCCGCGCGTCTTACAATCACATACGCTTCCTGGATCTGCACCCGGCCGGCCCGGATGGCCTTCACCTCCCAGCCTTCCAGCGCCAGTCCGGCCTCGATCCGTTCCTCGATGAAATAATTGAACCCGGCTTTCCGGTTTTCTGTAATGGTCGACATGGTCGATATTGTGCCTGTTGAAAGGATCCCGTCCGAGAGGATCCCATCCGTGTTCGGGGGCCAGCCATGCCCGTGATCCGCAAGTCCGCCCTGGTGCCGTATTCGGCGCAGGCCATGTTCGACCTGGTCGAGCGGGTAGAGGATTATCCCGGTTTTCTGCCCTGGTGTGGAGGCACGCAGCTGCTGTCGCGCACCGACGAGGGCATGTCGGCTGCCATCACCATCGACTTCCGTGGCATCCGCCAGACCTTCTCCACCGAGAACGTCCACCAGCGCCCCACCAGCATCCGGCTGCGCCTGAAGGACGGTCCGTTCTCCCGCCTGCAGGGTGGCTGGACCTTCAAGCCGCTGGCCGAGGACGCCTGTCGCATCGACCTGGAGCTGGACTACGAAGTGGGCAGCGGCCTCATCGCACGGGTGCTCAACCCCGTCTTTGGTCACATCGCCAACACCCTGGTCGATGCCTTCGTGAAGGAGGCCGAGCGCCGCTACGGCCCGGGCTTCGGGGCCTCATGACATCCGGGGCACGCCGGCAGGCTCCGCAGGATCAGTCTTCCGCACTCCCGGGCCAGCCGGCATCGGAGAGCCCCGCGGCGACGCTGATGGTGGAGCTGGTCATCCAGTACCCGGAGGCCGCGGCCCCCGAAGCCGCGAGCCCCAAGGCCATCAATCCCGAGGTCACCAATCCCGAGGCTGGCCAGCCGGTACGGTACGCGCTGGTGCGTACCCTGCACCGTGTTCCTCTGGGCACCACCATCCGGCAGCTGCTGCAACGGGCGGCCGCTTCGAATCCACAGACCCTGCAAGTGCCTGAAACACCGCCGGTTTCCCCGCATCCGACACCCCGGGTGGATGATGCCAGCCCGGGCTCTGCATGTCCTGGGGGCGATGAGCCGTGCAGCCTTGTCCAGGCCATCGAAGCCAAGGCCCTGGGCCTGTCCCGCTTCGGCCGCCGCGCCTGGCTGGATGATCCGCTGCGGCCTGACGACCGGGTGGAGGTGCTGTGCCCGATCCTGGCCGACGCGAAGGCAGCACGCTTTGCCCGGGTGGCAAAAAGTCGCGCCGAGCGGACCGACGGCCGCTGGAGCCGACGAAGCGTGGCTGATCGTCAGATCCGTGCCACGAAGCGCCGGGCCGAAGGATAATTTGCTATCATGCCGCTTTGCGGATAAAAACAGCAATGCGGATAGCCAAGAAGGCACTGACATTCGACGACGTCCTGCTCGTCCCCGCTTATTCAGACTTCATTCCCCGTGACGCATCCCTGCGCACGCGCCTGACCCGGAAAATCAGCCTCAACATCCCGCTCGTCTCGGCGGCGATGGATACCGTCACCGAAAGCGGCATGGCCATCGTCATGGCCCAGCTGGGTGGCATCGGCATCATCCACAAGAACCTCAAGCCCGAGCAGCAGGCTGCCGAGGTCCTGGCCGTCAAGCGCTACGAGTCCGGCGTGGTGGGCGACCCCATCACCATCACCCCCGACATGACCGTGCGCGAGGTCATCGCCATCACCCGCGAGCACCGCATCTCCGGCCTGCCCGTGGTCGAGGGCGGCAGCAGGAAGGTGGTCGGCATCGTCACCAACCGTGACCTGCGCTTCGAGTCCGAACTCGACCAGCCGGTGCGCAACATCATGACCCCGCGTGAGCGGCTCATCACCGTGCCCGAGGGTTCCAGCCTGGACGACGCCCAGAAGCTCATGCACAAGCACCGTCTTGAGCGCGTGCTGGTCGTCAACGACGCCTTCGAGCTGCGCGGTCTCATGACCGTCAAGGACATCCTGAAGGCCGACACCCACCCCGAATCCTCCAAGGACAGCGTCGGCAAGCTGCGCGTCGGCGCTGCCATCGGCACCGGTGGCGACAGCCATGAACGGCTCGAGCGCCTGGTGGCTGCCGGCGTGGACGTGGTGGTGGTCGACACCGCCCACGGCCACTCGCGTGGCGTCATCGAGCGCGTGCGCGAGATCAAGCGCCACTACCCCGACCTGCAGGTCATTGCCGGCAACATCGCCACCGGTGACGCCGCCCGCATGCTGGTCGATGCCGGCGCTGACGCCGTCAAGGTCGGCATCGGTCCGGGCTCCATCTGCACCACCCGCATCGTGGCCGGCGTGGGCGTGCCCCAGCTTACCGCCGTGGGCGACGTGGCCGCTGCCCTGCAGGGTACCGACGTGCCCCTCATCGCCGACGGTGGCATCCGCTATTCCGGCGATGTGGCCAAGGCCATCGCCGCCGGCGCCTCCAGCGTCATGATGGGCTCCATCTTTGCCGGTACCGAGGAATCCCCCGGCGAGATCGTCCTGTACAAGGGCCGCTCCTACAAGTTCTACCGCGGCATGGGCTCGCTGGGTGCCATGCAGCAGGGCGCGGCCGACCGGTATTTCCAGGACTCCAACGTCGCCGCCGAGAAGATGGTGCCCGAGGGCATCGAAGGCCGCGTCCCCTACAAGGGGGCGGTCAGCGCCATCATCTATCAGCTGTGCGGCGGCCTGCGTGCCAGCATGGGCTATTGCGGTTGCCCGACCATCGACGCCATGCAGCAGCGTGCCCAGTTCGTCGAGATCAGCAACGCCGGCATCCGTGAATCGCACGTCCACGACGTGCAGATCGTCAAGGAAGCGCCCAACTATCACGTCGAGTGATCGTTGCCGCCCCACACAGGCTGCCGCCTGGTCGGCAGCCTGTTTCGTTTCCGGACACGCCCGGCCCGGGCGGGTCACAACCCATCTGTCACGCGCCATGAACCATCAGAAGATCCTGATCCTGGATTTCGGCTCGCAAGTCACCCAGCTCATCGCCCGGCGCATCCGCGAAGCCCACGTCTACTGCGAAGTCCATCCCTGCGATGTCAGCAGCGACTGGGTCCGGCAATACGCCGCCGACGGCCAGCTCAAGGGCATCATCCTCTCCGGCAGCCATGCCAGCGTCTATGAAGTGGATGACCGCGCCCCCGATGCCGTCTTCCAGCTGGGCGTGCCCGTGCTGGGCATCTGCTACGGCATGCAGACCATGGCCATGCAGCTGGGCGGACAGGTGGAAGGCAGCAACACCCGGGAATTCGGCTACGCCGAAGTCCGCGCCCGCGGCCACACCCAGCTGCTGGACGGCATCCAGGACTTCCACACTCCCGAAGGCCACGGCATGCTGAAGGTGTGGATGAGCCACGGCGACAAGGTCACGGCCCTGCCCGAAGGCTTCAAGCTCATGGCCAGCACCCCCAGCTGCCCCATTGCCGGCATGGCCGACGAGGAGCGCCACTTCTACGGCGTGCAGTTCCACCCCGAAGTCACCCATACCGTGCAGGGCAGGGCCATGCTCGAGCGCTTCGTGCTCGACATCTGCGGCGTCCGTCCCGACTGGGTCATGCGTGACCACATCGAGGAAGCTGTGGCCGCCATCCGCGAACAGGTGGGCGACGAGGAAGTCATCCTGGGCCTGTCCGGTGGCGTCGATTCCAGCGTCGCTGCCGCCCTCATCCACCGCGCCATCGGCGACCAGCTCACCTGCGTCTTCGTCGATCATGGCCTTCTGCGGCTGAACGAAGGCGACATGGTCATGGACATGTTCGCCGGCAAGCTGCACGCCAAGGTCGTGCGCGTCGACGCCAGCCAGCTCTTCCTGGACGCGCTGGCCGGCGTCTCCGACCCCGAGCAGAAACGCAAGATCATCGGCCGCCTGTTCGTCGATGTCTTCAAGGCCGAAGCCGAGAAGCTCAAGGCCAGCGGCGCCGGTCACAAGGGCGCCACCTTCCTGGCCCAGGGCACCATCTACCCCGACGTCATCGAGTCGGGCGGCGCCAAGAGCAAGAAGGCCGTCGTTATCAAGAGCCACCACAACGTCGGCGGCCTGCCCGAACAGCTGGGCCTGAAACTGCTGGAGCCCCTGCGCGACCTCTTCAAGGACGAAGTGCGCGAACTGGGCGTCGCCCTGGGCCTGCCCCCCGACATGGTCTACCGTCACCCCTTCCCGGGTCCGGGCCTGGGCGTGCGCATCCTGGGCGAAGTGAAGAAGGAATACGCCGACCTGCTGCGCCAGGCCGACGCCATCTTCATCGAGGAACTGCGCTCCACCATCGAACCCCACAGCGGCAAGACCTGGTACGACCTCACCAGCCAGGCCTTCACCGTCTTCCTGCCCGTCAAGAGCGTCGGCGTCATGGGCGACGGCCGCACCTACGACTACGTCGTGGCCCTGCGCGCCGTCCAGACCAGCGACTTCATGACCGCCGACTGGGCCGAACTGCCCTACAGCCTCCTGAAGAAGACCAGCAGCCGCATCATCAACGAAGTCCGCGGCATCAACCGCGTCACCTACGACGTGAGCAGCAAGCCGCCGGCGACGATCGAGTGGGAGTGAAAGGGCTATTGGCATCTGCTGAAGCCGGATGAACCATCAGGGAGGCCCCGAGCGGCATGAGCGAACGATCCGTCGACCTTTCCTTCCTGCAGAAGGCCATCGCCCGCCTGGACGCGGGTCTGACCCGTTATCGGCAGGACATCCATGACGAGCAGATCCGCGACGGCCTGATCCAGCGCTTCGAGTTCACCTACGAAATCAGCCACAAGACCCTGAAGCGCTTCCTGGAGGCCACCTCCGCCTCTCCCCAGGAGATCGACCGGATGAGCTTCCAGGACCTGATCCGTACGGCCAATGAACAGGGCTTGCTGCTGGGAAGCT
>CAUVLK010000035.1:0-12433 GCA_963552635.1 uncultured Lautropia sp.
CCATCTGGGTACCGATCATCAGCGGCATCGTCGTGCTGGCGGTTGGCAACGAGCAGCGTGCGACCCTGTCGCGTTGGCTGGCGTTGCTGGGGTCACTGGTCGGCTTTGCCGTCACCATCCCGCTGTACACGGGCTTCGACCGCACCACGGCTGCGCTGCAGTTCGTCGAGCGCAAGCCCTGGATCGAGAGCCTGGGCATCGAGTATTCGCTCGGCATCGACGGCCTGTCGGTGTGGCTGGTGCTGCTGACGGCCTTCATCACCTTCGTGGTGGTCATCGCCGGCTGGGAAGTCATCAAGGACCGCGTCCATCAGTACCTGGGGGCCTTCCTGATCCTCTCCGGCCTGATGATCGGGGTGTTTTCTGCTGCCGACGGCATGCTGTTCTACGTGTTCTTCGAGGCGACGCTGATCCCGATGTACATCATCATCGGGGTGTGGGGCGGCCCGAACCGCGTGTACGCGGCCTTCAAGTTCTTCCTCTATACCCTGCTGGGATCGCTGCTCACGATGGTGGCGATCATCTACCTGTACCTGCAGTCGGGCAGCTTCGAGATCCTGGCCTGGCACCGGCTGCCGCTCACGCTGCATGAGCAGGTGCTGATCTTCGTGGCCTTCCTGCTGGCCTTTGCGGTCAAGATCCCGATGTGGCCGGTGCACACCTGGCTGCCTGACGCCCACGTCGAGGCGCCTACCGGCGGTTCGGTGGTGCTGGCCGCCATCATGCTGAAGCTGGGTGCCTATGCCTTCCTGCGCCTGTCGCTGCCCATCGCGCCCGACGCCAGCCACGAGCTGGCCTGGCTGATGATCACGCTGTCGCTGGTGGCCGTCATCTACATCGGTCTGGTGGCGCTGGTGCAGACCGACATGAAGAAACTGGTGGCCTATTCGTCGATTGCCCACATGGGCTTCGTCACGCTGGGCTTCTTCATGTTCAACGAGACCGGCATGCAGGGGGCGGTGGTGCAGATGGTGTCGCACGGCTTCGTGGCCGGTGCGATGTTCCTGTGCATCGGCGTGCTCTACGACCGCCTGCACACCCGGCAGATTGCCGACTACGGTGGCGTCATCAACCGGATGCCGAAGTTCGCGGCGCTGTTCCTGCTGTTCTCGATGGCCAACGCGGGCCTGCCGGCCACCTCCGGCTTCGTGGGCGAGTTCCTGGTCATCCTGGGTGCGGTGCAGTTCGACTTCTGGATCGGCCTGCTGGCCGCCACGGCCCTGATCTGGGGCGCAGGCTATTCGCTGTGGATGTACAAGCGCGTGGTCTTCGGCCCGGTGGCCAATCCCAACGTCGACAAGATGGAAGACGTGAACCGGCGCGAGTTCTGGCTGCTGATGCTGATGGCCGCACTCGTCCTGTTCATGGGCATCTATCCGAAGTTCTTCACCGACCTGATCCAGGTCTCGGTGGAGCAGCTGCTCACGCACGTTTCCCAAACCAAGCTCAAGTAGACATAGAGAGGCATGGCCGTGTCACTGACCCTGCATGAACTCAATCTGGCCGCGCTGGCGCCGGAGATCCTGCTGATGCTTGGCATCTGCGTCTTCCTGGTGGTGGAGGCGCTGACCGGCAGGAAGGAATGCCCGAGGCGCGCCGACCGCATGGCGCTGCTGGTGCTGGTGGCGCCGCTGGTGGCGGTGCTCTGGCAGTACAACCATGGGCCGCAGCAGGCCTTCGGGCACATGTACCTGGCCGACGATCTGGCCTACCTGCTGAAGGTCTGCGGCATCGTCTGCACCGGCAGCATCATCATCTATTCACGCCGTTACATGGCCGACCGGGGCATCCGGGGGGCAGACCTGTACGCGCTGGCGCTCTTTTCGCTGCTGGGCCAGATGGTGATGGTCTCGGGCGGCAACCTGCTGGTGCTGTACCTGGGCCTGGAGCTGATGTCGCTGTCGCTGTATGCCGCCATCGGCCTGCGCCGCAACTGGATGCAGGGCACCGAGGCCGCCATGAAGTACTTCGTGCTGGGCGCGCTGGCTTCGGGCTTCCTGCTCTACGGCATGTCGATGGTTTACGGGGCCACCGGCTCGCTGGACATTGCCGAGATCATGGGCCGCGTCTACAGTGGCATGGCCTCGCCGCAGGTGCTGGCCTTCGGCATGGTGTTCCTGGTGGCCGGCCTGGCCTTCAAGCTGGGGGCCGTTCCGTTCCACATGTGGGTGCCCGATGTCTACCACGGCGCGCCCACCGTGGCCACGCTGCTCGTGGCGGCCGGCCCCAAGCTGGCGGCATTCGCGCTGCTGTTCCGTCTGCTGGGTGAGGCCGTCATCGAGATGGCAGGCCTGTGGCAGCAGATGCTGATCATCCTGGCGGTGCTGTCGCTGGCCATCGGCAACATCGTGGCCGTGGCCCAGACCAACCTGAAGCGGATGCTGGCCTATTCCACCATCTCACAGGTCGGCTTCGTGCTGCTGGGTCTGACGGGTGTCTACGGTGGCGAGGGCTTCCCGCCGTCGCACGAGGCCTTCGGCAACGCGCTCTTCTACATGATCAGCTATGTGCTGACCACGCTGGGTACCTTCGGTCTCATCCAGTTCCTGGCACGCGAGGGCTTCGAGGCCGAGGAGATCTCGGACTTTGCCGGTCTGGCGCGTCGCAGCCCCTGGCTGGCTGGCGTGATGCTGTTGCTGATGTTCTCGCTGGCCGGCATCCCGCCGCTGGTGGGCTTCTACGCCAAGCTGGCGGTGCTGAAGTCGGTGGTGGCTGCAGGCTACACCTGGCTGGCGGTCTATGCCGTGCTGATGTCGCTGATCGGCGCCTTCTACTATATCCGTGTTGTCAAGGTGATGTTCTTCGACAAGGTCGAAGATGACGCCGACATCGTGGTGGATGGTCAGGCGCGGACGCTGATGGCCATCAATGGTGTGGCCGTACTGCTGCTGGGTCTGCTGCCCGGGCCGCTGATGGCCCTGTGCGTGGCGGCCATCCGCAGCGCCTGGCACCTGGGCTGAGACCTGGCCCCGGTAGTCGGGGCTGCCGTACACGGCCGGGACATGCGTGCGCAATATGCGTCACGGCATGTCCCGGCTTTTTCGTGTGGGGATGAAGTCGGGTAAGCTCTCGAGCACAGGATTCAGTTAAACCGGAAACAGAGCATGTCCAAGCAAGAGACCCCGCTGGCGGCGGATACCGCCATCCCCGATCACATCGATCCGACCGTGGCCAGGCAGTATCCGTCACTGGCCGAAAGCACCGTATCGCGTGAAGTGGTCTATGAGGGGCGCTTCCTGAAGGTCCGCAAGGACGTGGCCCGCATGCCTGATGGCTCCACCAACACGCGCGAGTTCATCATGCACCCGGGGGCGGCGGCCATGGTGCCGATCGACGCCGATGGACGCATCCTGATCGAGCGCCAGTTCCGTTATGGCCCGGGGCGGGTCTACGTGGAGATCCCCGCTGGCAAGAAGGATCCTGGCGAAACCAGCCTGGAGACGGCCAAGCGCGAGCTGGTGGAAGAGACGGGCTACCGTGCCAGGCGATGGGCGCACCTGACGCGCATCCATCCGGCCATCGGTTTTGCCGATGAGGTGATGGACATCTACCTGGCACGTGATCTGGAGAAGGTCGAGCGTTCGCTGGATGTTGGCGAGTTCGTCGAAATCGAATGGGTGACGCTGGGCTGGCTGGTGGACGAGCTGCGTGCGCACCGCCTGCTGGACGTGAAGACCCAGATTGCCGTGCACTGGCTGCAGCGCTTCGACGAAGGCAGCCTGCCGTGGCCGACCTTCGATCTCTGATCCGGTTTCACGTCACGGATGCGCAGCCGGCGGCTGATGCCGCCGTGTGCTGAATGCCTTGCCGGGGCACACCGGTTCGCGCATGCCACCGCGCGTTGGCTCGCGGGGCGTAGTCGGCAGATTATCGGCTTGTGCGATCCATACTGTCGTGTCCCGGGCTGGCAGCGGCTTCGCCGTTGGCCCCTTGGCGCAGCGGCAACCGGCGCCAGGCCTGCACCACGGCATCCACGCTGATGGCTGTCATGTCCGGGCGGCCATCGCGCATGGCCTGAAGCACTTCCACCGGGGTGTTGCCGCCGCGCGGGCGGATGCGTACCGGATCGGCCACGCCGAACAGCACCACCAGCGGGCAGCCCACGGCGGCCGCCGTGTGGGCCGGACCCGTGTCCACCGTCACCATCCCGGCTGCCCGGGATTGCAGGGCCTGCAGGCGTGGAATGGGCAGCTCGCGTGCCACGTTGAAGGCCTGCGTGACGCCGGCGCGTTGCAGCAGCTCATCGTTCAGGTCGGCCTCGGAGGGGGCACCGACCAGCAGGATGATCGCGTCCGGATGGCGCTCGGCCAGCATGCGGATGATGGCCGCCCAGTTGTCTTCGGGCCACCACTTGGTGTTGGTGGACATCCGCCGGCGCAGGCCGGTGCGCATGGTGCGGCGGTTGCCGGCTTGAACCAGCAGCAGCGGTTTGCCCAGCCATCCCTTGGCCTGCAGCCAGTCCTGCACGTCAGTCTGCATCGCGGCGGAAATGCTCAGGTTCGGGTCGTGGTCGTCCAGGTCTGTCCGAGTGTTCGCCATCACGTGCTGCAATGCCGGCGGCACCGTCCGTGCCACGCGCTGCGAAAAATCCACCAGATGCTCGCCATCCTGCGTGCCCACGGCCCTGGCGCGCACCACCCAGCGCTCGTCCAGCCCAGCCTGGGCCAGCAGCGGCACCAGCTTCTCGTCAAAGTCGCAATACCAGACCGGGCGCGGACCTGTCTGACGCAGCCACTGCAGCAGCTGGCGTTTCTCGGCGCTCAGCCACAGCGGCAGCTTGCGCTTGGCCAGCAGATGGATCTCGCCCACATCGGGCTGCCCCTGGTAGAGAGGGCGCACCCAGCCTCCGGCGGCCAGCAGGTCCACCGGGGCTCCGTAGCGTGCAGCCAGCAGCCGGATCATAGGCTGGATGAGCACGAGGTCACCCATGGCGCCGAAGCGGACGAGCAGGGGGCGCACGGGATTCTCTGCCGCTGATGAGGTCGTCGCAGCGTGATGGGACACCGAAGGCATGGAAGGGGGGATGGCGTTGGGGGTGTCGGGCATGATGATGGCGTTCCAGACCGATACAGGGCTGGAGGCTGTCGGAAGTGTGGCGATGATAGCCCGTGCGTCAGCGGGATCGTGCAGCAGATGGGGTAGAATCGCCCGACACACTGCCGATGGCCCGCTGGAGCAACTGGGGGCTTGTTATAGCGGCAGTCCTGCAGTCACGTCGGAAGCGTGGCAGAGTGGTCGATTGCACCGGTCTTGAAAACCGGCAACGGGCAACCGTTCGTGAGTTCGAATCTCACCGCTTCCGCCAGTATTCCTGCGCCATTTTCCGTTATCACTCCCCCTGGTTTTCCGTCCGCTGTTGCAAGCGCGCTGCACCGGAGCGTTTTGCTCCGAGGCCTTGACATGGATCATTCCAACGATTGGCGGAAACGTTATTTTTCATGCCAAGCGTGGGTCGCCACCGGTGAAGGAGGCCGCCTGTCGTCCGGTGTCTGCAGGTAAAGCACTGGCAGCCGGGGACTGTGCGCTGGATTTTCTGCCGGGATCATGGCATGTGCTTCAACTATACTGAACTCGTATCAGTGGCAGGCTGCGACCCAGAGTCGGACAAATCAATCACACAATCGGAAGTCTGCGCTAGTTAGTTACTTTCTTAATGGAATCTCTCGACATGGATCGTTTTGTAGTCATGGTGGACGCTGGTTATCTGCTGCATCAGTCGGCAGAAATCGTCAGCGAGCGCGCCTCCACCAAGCGACATCACCTGGAGGTCATGAATCCGGCAGCCCTGATCAATCTGCTGCTGGAAAAGACGCGTACGGCGTTGGGCCTCACCACCCGCGAACTGCTGCGGGTTTATTGGTACGACGGTGTGATGGCCAGCGGGCTGTCGCCGCAGCAACGAGCCATTGCCGAGCTTCCGGATGTGCATTTCCGTTCGGGCATCGTCAACGCGGCGGGCCAGCAGCGGGGCGTTGATTCCCTGATCGTCACTGACCTGATCGAACTGGCCAGCAACGGTGCCATTTCCGATGCCGCCCTGGTGACGGGTGATGGTGACTTCGCCATCGGTATCGAGATGGCCCAGAAGAAGGGCGTGCGCATCGCGGTCATCGGCGTAGAGGACACTGAGCTGGGCGTCTCGCATCGCCAGAGCTTCGAGATCACCAGCCGTGCCGATCGTGTGGCACGCCTGAATGTCTATGACCTGTCGGCCGTCATGCGCTATGTGCCGCCGGCAGCGCCGATGGCGTCCAGCACGCAGGTCGGTGACTATGAGTACAGCCAGCCTGCCTCCTACGCCAGCGGTCTGGCCGGTGCGGTGGCAGGGGGCGCCGGGGGTTATGGTGCGCCGCCGTCGGCGTCGGCCTACCCGGGCATGCGCAATGAGCACACGCCGCTGGATGACGAGAGCCGGCAGCAGATCATCGAGTCCGTCAAGGTCTTCGTCGAGGAGCAGGCCGGTCTGTGCTCGGAAATCGATCCGACCAGCCGTCGCATCGACGCGGCCCTGGACCGGCTGCTGATTCATCACATCTATGCCGACCTGGGGCACGGCAAGCTCACCAACGCCGAGAAGAACTTTGCGCGCGACCGTCTGCGTGCCGAGCTGATGAACAACAACTGACGGCATGAAAACGCCCCGATGCGGGATGCGCAGCGGGGCGTTCAGGATCGACCTTTCCGGTCAGGCACCTTGGGCTGCGGATGCGTGCCGAAGGTGCCTTTTCTGTTTCCGGTGCCTTGTCCGGATCCGGAGGCTCACGACCCGTCATCATGCAGTAGTGATGACGGGCGGATGATGATGCACCGGTCATGACGCGGCCGGTGTGGTGACTCAGACGTTCTGGGGTGCAGCTGTCGCGGCGTTGCCCTGAGTCTGGGACGGATTGTCCAGCACTTCGGCACGGGGCGCCGCAGAGCCATCGGCGATGTCGATGCGGCGCGGTTTCATGACTTCAGGAATCTCGCGCACCAGGTCGATGTCGAGCAGACCGTTGTTCATCGAGGCGCCGACGACGCGCACGTGCTCGGCCAGCTGGAAGCGGTGGGCGAAGTCACGGGCGGCAATGCCGCGATGCAGATAGGTGGGCTGCGAGGTGGCTGGGCGCTTGCGGCCGGTGATCTTCAGGCCGTCCTGTTCGACTTCGATCTCGATTTCCGAGCGGTCGAAGCCGGCCACTGCCATGGTGATGCGGTAGGCGTTCTCGCCGAAGACCTCGATGTTGTAGGGTGGGTAGCTGGGCTGGGCGTCGTTGCGCAGCGAGTTGTTGAGCATGCGGGCCATGCGGTCGAAGCCGATGGCGGAGCGGTACAGGGGGGCGAAGTCGAACTGGTTCATGGTTTCCTTATCCTCGAATATCAAGCGATGGAATGTGCACGGGCCCGATGATTCAGCGCCCGTGCCCAGAAGATGAGGAGACCTGCGGGAATTTCAAGGGCTGTCTAGTGCAGTGGTCCGCCGTGCGTCACCAGGAACCGCTCGATCATCATCCGTGCGCCTTCGTAGCCCGGGTGTCGGGCAAAGAAATGCACGTCCAGCCAGTCCAGGTGGCCCTGCAGTTCGGCCGGGGAGGCCGTGTTCAGCTGTTCCAGATATTCCTCGTAGTATTCGCGGGCAATGTCGTACCAGCGGTTCTCGTCGAGTCGGCTGGACGTGCCGGTACTGGCACAGGCCAGGGTGTAGGCCTCGTCGATGACGGAGTCGGACTTCTCGGCAAACGTGGTGAAGGTCAGCAGGGTGGCAAAGGTTTCGGCCTCCCGGCCCGGTTCGATGGGACCGACGAACGCCAGCTGGCTGCCGTCGACGACCAGGGATGGGGTGAGGAACTGTCTGGCCTCCATGGGAGCATGCGCCGTAAGGGAAATTCCATGATCATCCGGGGTCTGCGGCAGGTTGTCTGTCGAATCCATCACGTTCTGGAGTTCGGCGGAAAGCGTCTTTGTCGCCGATTTGTCGCGCCGACGCATCACCGGGTAGTGCCGGCGGCTATCGGGGCAGGATGGATGCCGGGGCATGGCATGCTTCTATAATGGAGGCGTGCTACCCTGCTGGGACCTGTGTCCCGCAAACCGTCCTTTGAGTCGTATCCCTTTCTGCCCCCTGTCAACCCGGGTCACGTCTTCGCCGTCTTCATGTCCGATTTCCCCCTGCTGATCCATCGTCCGGAAGGTGGCACCGAGACCATGGTCATCTGCCTGTGTGCCGATTGGTGCGGCACCTGCCGCGACTATCGGACCATGCTGGCCGGCGAGGCGCCACGCCATGCCGGAACGGCCTTTGCCTGGGTCGACGTGGAGGACGATGGCGAGCTGCTGGGAGATCTCGATATCGAGACCTTTCCCACGCTGCTGGTCACGGTGAAGGGCCAGCCCCGGTTCTTCGGGCCGGTGCTGCCGGGAGAGGAAACGCTGCGGCGCCTGCTGCGGGCGCTGCATGAGCCCGGACGGCCGCCGGTGCAGGTCGATGCCGAGGTTGCCTCGCTGGCCGCGCATCTGAATTCACTGATTGGAGTCCAGTCATGATCAAGAAGTTGTCGATCGTCGTCGGCGTGCTGGTGGGCCTGTTGGTCGTGGCCGCCGTCGCGGTCAGTTTCGTCGATGTCAATTACTTCAAGCCGCAGATTGCCAACTTCGTGGCAACGCGCTACAAGCGTACCCTCTCGTTCGAGGGGGATCTGAAGCTGTCGATCTTTCCTCATGTCGGGGTCACATTGCCGGTGGTGCGGCTGTCCGAGCCCAACCAGCCTGAGCAGGAGGCCGCCAGCCTGACGTCGGCGCAGGTCAGCGTGGCGCTGCTGCCGCTGCTGAAAGGGGATGTCCAGGCCGACACGGTCACCATTGATGGCCTGAAGGCCAAGGTGGTGCGTCAGGCCGACGGCAGCATGAGCATCGACGACCTGCTGGGCGCCCAGGATGCGCCCGCCCAGGAGCAGCCGGCCGAGCCGGAGGCTGCCACGAAGATTCCGGCCTTCCATGTGAACGGGGTGACGCTGGCCAATGCGCGCGTGGTCTTCGATGACCGCCAGGCCGGTCAGACCTACACGCTGGAGCGGCTCAACGTCGAGACCGGGCCGCTGGCCAATGTCATCGAGACGCCCGTCTCGCTGTCGCTGGGCTTTGGTGCCACCTCGCCCGAGGCGCGTGGCGACTTCAACATGAAGGGCCAGCTCAAGATCGATCTGGAGCAGGGGCGGTATGGGCTGCGTGACTTCAGCGCAGGCCTCAAGGGCGCCATCGATACGCTGCAGGTGCAGCAGTTTGCCCTCAAGCTCAAGGGCTTTTCGTTTGATCCGCAGGGCCCGGTCATCGATCTGAACGACCTGGCGCTGGATGCCCAGGGCCGGATGGGCGCTGACAGCTTCCGTGGCACGGTGGCGGCGCCGAAGCTGGCCATTGCCAGCGACAAGGCGTCGGGTGATACGGTCCAGGCCAAGGTGAGCCTGGGTGACAAGGAATGGCTGTCGGCCGTGCTGACGCTGGCTGGCGTCGGTGGCACCGCCGATGACCTGAAGGTGAACAGCCTGGGGCTGGATGCGAAGCTGACGCAGGACGGACGTACCGTGACGACCAAGCTGGCCACGCCGGTGCAGGCCAGCCTGGCGGCCGGTCGCTATCAGCTCACCGCGCTGGATGGCCAGGTCGACATCGAGGATCCGTCGGTGTCGAAGGCGGCCTCGTCGCTGAAGCTGGGCGGCCAGGTGTCGGCCGATCTGAAGAAGGAAACCGCTGCGGCTGATCTGTCGGCCCTGCTGGACCAGGCGAAGATGGCCCTGAAGGCTGGTGTCAACGGCTTCAAGACGCCGAAGATCACGGTGGCCCTGGATGCCGATTCCCTCAATGTGGATCGTCTGTTCCCGCCGGCCAAGACCGATACGGCGGCGGCGCCGGCACCCGACTCGGCCACGGGCAATCCCACCGAGACGCCGGTGGACCTGTCGGCCCTGAAGGGGCTGACGGTGGATGCGCGGGTTGGCATCGGTCATCTGATCGCACGCGGCCTGGAAATGCGCCAGCTCAAGGCCAACGCCAAGGTTGCCAACGGCCAGCTCGTGCTGTCTCCGGTGACGGCCATGCTCTACCAGGGCAAGCTGGCGGCTTCCTCCACGGTCACGACCGGCTCGTCGCCCGCTGCCAACAAGGTGACGCTGAAGGCCGATCTCACCGGCATTTCCATCGAGCCGCTGCTGAAGGCACTGGCCAATCAGGACATGCTGGAGGGGAGCGGCAACCTGAATGTGGCCGTCAACACGGGCGGTGCCACGGTGGAGGCCATGAAGCGCTCGCTGGGTGGCAATGCCTCGGTGGCCCTGAAGGACGGCGCGCTCAAGGGCATCAACCTGGGCGAGAAGCTGCGCGAAGCGCGCAACATGTTCAAGGCCAACACCGGTACCCAGAACCAGGCCTCCGACAAGGCCAAGAAGACCGACTTCACCGAGATGTCGGTCAGTTTCCAGCTGCAGAACGGTGTGGCGCGCAGCAACGACCTTTCGCTGAAGTCGCCGCTGCTGCGGGTTGGCGGGGACGGTTCCATCGACATCGGTCGCAGCGTGCTGGACTACACGGTGCGTGCGTCGGTGGTCGGTACCAGCAGCGGACAGGGCGGACGTGAGCTGGCCGATCTGAAGGGTGTGACCATTCCCGTGCGCCTGAATGGCCCGTTCGATGCGCCGTCCTGGCAGATCGACTGGTCGGCTGCCGCCAAGGACGCCCTGAAGTCCAAGGTGGGCGAGGAGCTGAAGGACAAGGCCGAGGACAAGCTCAAGCAGAGCCTGGAAAAGAGCGGCCTGGGCAGCAAGCTCGAAGAGAAGGTCGACACGAAGAAGGCCAAGGATGCCCTGAAGGGCCTGCTGGGCCGCTGATCGGCATCATCTGACGTTTGCGTCAGCGCCCCGGGGGATCCCGGGGCACAAGGAAAGGGCCGGAAGGAGAGATCCTTCCGGCCCTTGTTGTTTCATGGTTCCCGCTCAGAACGGTCGCACGCGTCCCTCGGCCATGCGGACAAGCGGCTCGGGTTCGGCCAGCGTCCACTTGCGGCGTGAGCCTGTGATCCAGCCACGCTGCTGCCAGTCTGCCAGCAGGCGGTTCAGCGTTTCGGGGCGGATGCCGAGCTGGGCAGCCACATGGCGTTGGCTCTGGGGGAAGTTCAGCTCGTCGCCCTGCTGCTTGCGCAGTGCCACGAAATAGGCCGCCAGCCGCTGTTGTGCCGTGCTGCTGGTCAGCCACTCCACCTCGTTGACGCGATGATAGAGCCGCTGGCTGAAGCGCTGCAGCATCCGGGTGGCCAGGGGCGGGTGAGCCTCGCAGGTGGCACGCAGGCTGATGCCCGACAGCCGCCAGATGGTGACGGGGCCGCTGCCGGCACGGGAGCTCATCGGATAGCGGCCATGCTGCATGAAGATGGCGGCCTCGGCCACCAGCGAGTTGGGGCCGAAGGATTGGAAGACGTGTTCGTCACCCTCCTGGCTGAAGCGCACCATCTCCAGCTGTCCACTTTCCACCAGCAGGTAATGGGTGGCGGCATCTCCTTCGTGGAATACGCTCTCGCCCGCGTTCAGCGTCTGGTGCCAGGCGTTCTCGGCCAGTTGCATCAGAACGGGCCGGGGAAGACCCGAGAACAGGGGGTGACGATCCAGCAGCGCGACGAGAGGGGCGTTTGCCGTCGAGGGGCTTGGGGAGGATGAGGGGGTCATGGATAAGGATGCGGGGCCCGGAAAATGGCCCTGGAATGCAGGCGGTGTTTCGTGGCCTTCAGCCCGCATTCTGCCATGCTGCGGTCATCGGGCGCGTGATCGCCACAATGCCCGAAGCGCCAACCCGCCCAACACCAGCAGGATGACGGCAAGCATGGCGCTCCAGATGGAATAGGGCAGTCCGATCAGCGCCTGGTCTGCCTCGGCACATGAGGCACGGGGCTCGAAGACTTCGGGCAGCCAGTCGGCCAGGCCGGTGTTCATCAGGAAACGGTCGGCTGCCGTGACGGCGCAGGAACCGCTGGCGGCCGCCACGAAATGCTGATAGAGCGCCGTGACGAGTGCGCCGGCCGCCGTCACGATGCCGGTTGCGGAAAAGAGCGTGGCAATAATGCGACCGGCCGTGTTTCCGACGGGCGGCAGGGCGGCCAGCATGGCCAGTGCGCCACACAGCAGGTACAGGATGCGTTGAGCGATGCACCAGGGGCAGGGCTGCATGCCCAGCACGTGCTGTGTGAACAGTGCCACGCCGACACTGCCCCAGGAGAAAAGGACGATGGCGACCGACAGGCGGCGGTGTGTTATACTATTCAATCTCATCGTGTTTCGGAAGTTTGCTCAAGCAAAGGGTCTTTGTTGTGTTTCAGCGACAATTTCTCCCTGCGCCTGCAAGAAGCACGCCTTTCATTCTTAGCTTAACGGGACTCAGGGATGAAATCGACTCGTAAACCTAATTCAGCCAT
>CAUVLK010000036.1:0-12381 GCA_963552635.1 uncultured Lautropia sp.
CGCAGGCAAGGGCCCATCCGGCTGCCTTCCTGTACCCGATCCTTCCCGCCCTTTCATCCCGATCTTCTGCTTACCCCTTCCTGATGCTGCCCGGTTCTCGGGCCTGATCCACGCTTTGTCATGAACTTTCCGCTGATTCTCTTCCTGCTGACTGCCTTCACCCTGTGCATGTGGCTGCTGGACGTGCTGGTGCTGGCACCCGGCAGGCGTCGCCAGGCCGAAGAGCGCCTCAAGACGTGGGAACGCGAGCAGCAGGCGCGCGGTGGCAAGATCAGTCCGCAGGCGCGGCAGCAGCTCAAGAACAGCCTTCACCGCCGGCCCGCCTGGCTCGACTACACCGCCGGGCTCTTCCCCGTGCTGTTCGTGGTCTTCGTGGTGCGCTCCTTCCTCTTCGAACCCTTCAAGATCCCGTCGGGTTCGATGATTCCCACGCTGCTGGTCGGTGACCTGATTCTCGTCAACAAGTACAGCTACGGCGTGCGCCTGCCGGTGTTCGACACCAAGATCATCGAGGTGGGCGAGCCGCAGCGCGGCGACACTGTGGTGTTCCGCTACCCGATGGACCCGTCGGTCGATTACATCAAGCGCGTCATTGGCGTGCCGGGCGACACCATCACCGTGCGGCGCGGCCGCGTCTTCCTGAATGGCGAGGAAGCGCCGCTGCGTCCGGCGGGCGACTACTTCGACGCCGAACGGGGTCGCTACATGCAGCGCTATTCCGAGACCATCGGCAACGTGCCGCACAAGATGCTGATCGATCTGGAGAATCCGGCTATCGTGCCGCTGCAGCGCACGCCCGAGACCGAGAAATATTGCCGTCAGACATCCGTGGAGCTGACCTGCAAGGTACCCGAGAAAAGCTACTTCGTGATGGGGGACAACCGCGACAACAGCCTGGACAGCCGCAGCTGGGGATTCGTTCCCGAGAAGAACCTGGTTGGACGGGCGTTTTTCATCTGGATGAATTTCAACGATCTGCAGAGAATTGGCTCATTCCGGTAAATGGGTCGGTCATCCGGTCCGGCCCTGACCGTTCCTCATTCCTGTCCGGCGGTCTCGCCCTCACATCATGAACGCTTTCTCCCTTGCCACCCGTCGTGCCCCTCAGCGTGGCCTCACCCTGGTCGGGCTGCTCTTCACGGCCATCGTCGTGGCCTTCGTATCGCTGGTCGTCATGCGGGTGGTTCCCACCTTCCTCGAGTATCAGAACATCAAGAAGGCCCTGGTGCGCGCCGTCAGCGCTTCGGGAGCCAACAATCCCGAGGCCATCCGCAGCGCCTTTGACCGCTCGCAGGCCATCGACGATTTCCACGCCATCGACAGCAGCAAGCTGGTCTTCTCCAAGGACCAGGGCGAGCAGATGATCGTCTCGTTCAAGTACAGCAAGGACATTCCGCTGTTCGGGCCGGTCAAGCTGGTCATCGACTATGAAGGAGATGCACGCGCGCGATAGGAGCCGGGGCGGATGTCCATCCGCCTGGCTTCCCGGGGCGCCGCGACAATACGCATGACGGGCACCATCCGAGATTCCATTCGCCATACCCTCGAAGGCCGCCTCGGCTACCGCTTCCAGTCCGAGGCGCTGCTCGTGCAGGCGCTCACCCACCGCAGCCATGGGCGCCAGCACAACGAACGGCTGGAGTTTCTGGGGGACAGCGTGCTCAACTGTGCGGTGGCCTCGCTGCTGTACGCGCGCTTTGCCGACTCGCCCGAGGGCGCTCTGTCCCGGCTGCGCGCCAACCTCGTCAAGCAGGATCCTCTGCATGACATCGCCTGCGGGCTCTCATTGCCTGATGCGCTGATCCTGGGCGAGGGCGAACGCAAGAGCGGCGGCCATCGCCGTCCCTCCATTCTGGCCGATGCCGTCGAGGCGCTCCTCGGCGCCATCTTCCTCGAATCCGGCTTTGCCGCGGCCGCGGGCGTCGTCGAGCGGCTCTATCAGCCGCTGCTGGACGCCATCGATCCCCACGAACTGGGCAAGGACGCCAAGACCCGCCTCCAGGAGTACCTGCAGGGGCACCGGCTGCCGCTGCCCCGATACCAGGTGGCGGCCACCCACGGCCAGGCCCACGACCAGCGCTTCGACGTGGTGTGCCAGCTCGACAAGCCGAAGCTGTCCTTCGAGGGCAGTGGCGAGAGCCGCCGCAAGGCCGAGCAGGAGGCGGCCCGCGCTGCGCTGGATCATCTGCTTCGGCACGGCCATCACTGAGGTATTCCTTCATGCCGCACGATCCTTCCGCATCCCCGTCATCCGCTTCCGACGGCACGCCGTTCCGCTGCGGCTATGTGGCCCTGGTGGGGCGCCCGAATACCGGCAAGTCCACGCTGCTCAACCAGCTGCTGGGACAGATGCTCTCCATCACCGCCGACCGGGCACAGACCACGCGCCATCGCATCCAGGGCGTGCTGTCGCGGCCGCACGCGCAGCTCATCCTTGTCGATTCACCGGGCTACCAGACCCAGCGCATCAATCCGCTCAACAAGATCCTCAACCGCACGGCCCAGTCGGTGGGACAGCAGGCCGATGTGGTAGTGCTCGTCACCGAGGCGGGACGCTGGCGGCGACAGGACGACGAGATCCTGGGCTGGCTCAAGGGCGACGCGCCGGTCATCGTTGCGCTCAACAAGATCGACCAGTTGCGCAACGTCAACGAAGTATTGCCGCTGATCGCCCAGATCCATGAGGCCCATCCCGGTCTGGCTGCCATCGTGCCGATCTGCGCCCGCAACGGGCAGGGCATCGAGGCGCTGCTTGATGCCATTGAGCCCAACCTGCCGGAAGGCGAGGCCATCTACGGCGAGGACGAGCTCACCGACCGTCCCGAGCGCTTCTTCGCGGCCGAGATCATCCGCGAGAAGCTCTTTCGCCTGCTGGGCGAGGAGCTGCCCTACGAAAGCACCGTCGTCATCGACCGCTTCGAGGAAGAGGGCAATCTGCGGCGCATCGCGGCCACCATCATCGTCGAGCGTCGTGCCCACAAGCCCATCGTGCTGGGGCAGGGGGGCGAGCGCATCAAGCGCATCGCCAGCGAGGCGCGCCAGGACATGGAGCGCATGTTCGATGGCAAGGTCTTCCTGACCCTGTGGGTCCAGGTGCGCAGCGGCTGGGCCAAGGATGCCGCCCACCTGCGCAGCTACGGCTACGAATGAACCGGCGGGCTGCCCCTGTCACGACGCGGCCGGGAGGCCCTTGCCCGCCATGGCGCTGGCGCGTCCCCGAAGGAAGCCGGACATGGCCAGCCCGCTGACCGACGAACCCGGTTTCGTGCTGCACAGCCACGCCTACCGCGAGACCAGCCTGATCGTCGACCTTTTCCTGCGCGAGCGTGGTCGCGTCTCGGCCGTGGCCAAAGGGGCGCGCCGCCCCACCTCGGCGCTACGGCCGGTGCTGCTGCAGTTCCAGCCCATCGAGTTCCGCCTCAGTGGCCGCCACGAGCTGCGCACGCTCACCCGCGCCGAATGGCAGGGGGGCATGGCCGTGCCGGCGGGCCGCGCGTTGCTCTTTGCCTTCTACCTGAACGAGCTGGTGATGCGGCTGCTGGCGCGCGAAGACCCGCATCCGCAGCTCTTCGATGCCTATGCGGACGCCCTGCATCAGCTGGGCGAAAGGGGAGCCGACGAGCGCATCCTGCGCCGTTTCGAATGGCTGCTGCTCACCGAGATCGGCTATGCGCCCGACCTGGCCCGTGACCACCGGGGCCTGCCGCTGGAGTCCCGGCGCAACTACCGCATGGACGGCGGGCAGTGGTTTGCCACCCAGGGCGAAGACCCCGCCACGTTCAGCGGCCAGGCACTGCAGCACATTGCTGCTGGACGGTATGATGCACCCGGCGTGCTGTCGCAGGCCAAGCGGCTGTCGCGACTGATGCTGGCCCTGCCGCTGGAAGGGGCTCCGCTCGACACCCGCCGCATCCTGATGGACCTGCAGCGTCTCTGAATTTCCCACTCTTGAGTCATCCTTCATGATCGAACTCGGCGTCAACATCGACCACGTCGCCACCATCCGCCAGGCGCGGCGTACCTATGAACCCGATCCCGTCTGGGCCGCCGTCGAGGCGCACCTGGGGGGCGCCGACGGCATCACCGTGCATCTGCGCGAGGATCGTCGCCACATCCAGGACGCCGACGTGCGCCGGCTGCGCGACCAGACGCAGATCAAGCTGAACCTGGAGATGGCCGCCACGCCCGAGATGGTCGACATCGCCATCGCCCTCAAGCCCGAGATGGCGATGCTGGTGCCCGAAGGCCGCCATGAGATCACCACCGAGGGCGGGCTTGACATCCTGGCCAAGGAAGCTGCCATCACCGACGCCATCCGTCGGCTGGCCGACCACGGCATCATCACCAGCGTCTTCATCGACGCCGAGCCCGCCCAGGTCGAGGCGGCCGCAAGGGCCGGTGCCTCCGTCTGCGAGCTGCACACCGGTCCCTATGCCGAGACCTTCCACCGTGAGGGCCGTGATGTGGCCAGCCCGGCCATCCGCCGTGAGCTGGAGCGCGTGGCTGCTGCCGGTGCGCTGATCCAGCAGGCCGGCATGCGCTTCAACGCCGGCCATGGCCTGAACTACTTCAACGTGCAGCCCGTTGCCGCGCTGCCCGGCGTGCGCGAGCTGCACATCGGTCATGCCATCGTCTCGCGTGCCGTGTTCGTGGGCATGCGCGAAGCTGTCTCCACCATGAAAGCCCTGATCCGTGAGGCTGCAGCGGCCGCGGCCCAGGGCCGGGGCATGGCTGGCCAGGGCTGAGTCGCCCTCCGCCCATCCCGGGCCACCGGGTGGCCGGATCTGCGCAGGCAGGAATCCGTGTCACCCGACATCAATCGGCCCGAGTCCGTTTCGAGGCAACCGCTTTCACGTCTTTCATCATGCCCGCTTCCTCTCGCAAGACTTCCCCGGCAGCCCGCACGACCCGGCGCGCAGCCAGCACTCCGGCGCGTCGCAGCCGTCACGTGCCGCCCGGTCCCGTCGTCGTCGACGTGGCCGGCCTGCGCCTGACAGAGGCCGAGCGCAAGCGCCTGTGCCACCCGCTGGTGGGCGGCGTCATCCTCTTTGCCCGCAACTACCAGTCGCCCGAGCAGCTGCGCGCGCTGACCGACGAGATCCATGCCGTCCGCTCGCCGGCGCTGCTGGTGGCGGTGGACCACGAGGGCGGCCGTGTGCAGCGCTTCCGCGAGGGCTTCTCGGCCATCCCCGCCATGCGCACCCTGGGCGAGCGCTGGGATGCGGACGTGCTGGCGGCCTGCCGCGAGGCTACCGAGGTGGGCCGGCGCATGGGCGAGGAGCTGCGTGCCGCCGGGGTGGACTTCACCTTCGCGCCGGTGCTGGATCTGGACTGGGGGCGTTCCTCCGTCATCGGCAACCGGGCCTTCCACCATGACCCGCGTGTGGTTGCCATGCTGGCCCGCTGCGTGGCGCACGGCCTGCTGCTGGCCGGCATGGCCAACTGCGGCAAGCACTTCCCCGGCCACGGCTTTGCCGATGCCGATTCGCATGTCGCCATGCCCGAGGACACGCGCAGTCTGGACGAGATCCTGGCCGACGACGCAGCACCCTACGCATGGTTGGGCACGGCGCTCACTGCCGTCATGCCCGCTCACGTCATCTACCCGCAGGTGGACCGTAAGCCGGCCGGCTTCTCCCGGAAATGGCTGCAGACCATCCTGCGTCGTCGCCTGGGATTCGACGGCCTGATCTTCTCGGACGACCTGACGATGGAAGCGGCCACCGTGGCCGGTGACATCACGGCCCGGGCCAGTGCGGCCCTGAAGGCAGGCTGCGACATGGTGCTGGTCTGCAATCGCCCCGACCTGGCCGACGAGCTGCTGGCCAACCTGCAGCCGCCCGAGAACCCGCACCTGGAGCGCCGCCTGAACGCGCTGCGAACGCGGGTCATCGGCTGAGCGCCTTCCCATCCTTTCCTGCCTGGCCATGACCGAACCCCGCCGCCCCGACGACCCGAACTCCGCCGCTTCCCAGGATGCGGCCGGGCGGGTGCAGCCGCAGGAAACGCCTGCTGAAGCCGTGGCGGTCCCGGCTGCCGATTCCCGGGATTCCGTCGATCCGGTCGAGCAGGCGGAGCAGGCTGGACAGGCCAATCCGGCGGATCAGGCAGACCCGGCAGACCCGCCCGCGCCGCAGGCGCTCGCACCGTTCGTGGAGCGCCCGGCCGAGCTGAAGCTCTTTTTGCGCACGCTGCCGGCGTTGCCCGGCGTCTATCGGATGAAGGATGCGTCCGGCACCGTGCTGTACGTGGGCAAGGCGCGGGACCTGAGCAAGCGGGTGCGCTCGTACTTTCGCAAGACGCTGGCCAGCCCGCGCATTGCCCAGATGGTGGCTCGCGTGGTGGAGATCGACACCACCACCGTCGGCTCCGAGGCCGAGGCGCTGCTGCTGGAAAACAACCTGATCAAGTCGCTGAAGCCCCGCTTCAACATCCTGTTCCGCGACGACAAGACCTACCCCTTCCTGAAGTTCAGCGCCCACGCCTTCCCGCAGATTTCCTACTACCGAGGTGGCACCGACCGCCGCGCCCAGTATTTCGGCCCCTATCCCAGCTCCTTCGCCGTGCGCGAGGGTATCCAGGTGCTGCAGAAGATCTTCCACCTGCGCACCTGCGAGGACAGCTACTTCGCCAACCGCTCGCGCCCGTGCCTCCTGCACCAGATCCGGCGCTGCAGCGCCCCCTGCGTCGGCCTGATCGACGAGGCAGCCTACCGCCGTGACGTGAACTCGGCCATCACCTTCCTGAAGGGCGGGCACAAGGAAATCCTGAAGGAGATGGAAGCCGGCATGCAGGCCGCGGCGGAGGAGCTGCGCTTCGAGGAAGCCGCCGTGCTGCGCGACCGCATCAGTGCTCTGTCGCGCGTGCTGCACCAGCAGTCGATGGAGATCAATGCCGACACCGATGCCGACATCATCGCCATCGAGCAGGCCGACGGCCAGGTCTGCCTGAACCTGGCCATGGTGCGGGGCGGACGCCATCTGGGCGACAAGGCGCATTTCCCGTCCCATGTGGCGGGCCTGGACGACGAGGAGGGCCTGGGCAGCGTGCTCGACGCCTTCCTGACCCAGCACTATGCGGGGGCCACCATTCCCGGCGTCATCATCTGTGCCCGGAAGCCCGAGGATCCCGAGCTGCTGGGCATCCTGCGCGCCCAGGCGGGCCATCCGGTTGCCTGGGTGCAGAACCCGCAGCAGGACCGACGCCGGTGGCTCGCGCAGGCCCATGCCAACGCGAAGATCGCGCTCACCCGCCACCTGGCCATCGACGGTTCGCAGCTGCGCCGCACGCAGGATCTGCTCGACGTGCTGGGCCTGTCGCTGGAAGACCCGGCGCGCCTGCGCGTCGAATGCTTTGACATCAGCCACACCATGGGCGAGGCCACCCAGGCTTCCTGCGTGGTCTACGAGAACAACCGGATGGCGTCCGGCCAGTATCGCCGCTTCAACATCCAGGGGATCGAACCCGGCGACGACTACGCCGCCATGCGTCAGGTGCTGCAGCGTCGCTATGGTCGCTGGGCCACCACGCGGGACGAACCTGCCGGCGATGCGGACGCTGCGCCTGCCTCCGTGTCCGGTGCCGACGCCGATGCTGACGAGACCGCTGCGCCCGGGGAGGGCCGGCCAGCCTCCGGCCGCATCGCGCGCGACGATGCCGCACGTCTGCCGGACATCGTGCTGGTCGACGGTGGCAAGGGCCAGATCAGCAGTGCCCGCGAGGTCTTCGAGTCGCTGGGGCTGGACATCGGCCTGCTGGTGGGCGTGGCCAAGGGGGAAGGGCGCAAGGTGGGGCTGGAGACGCTGGTGTTCGCCGACGGGCGTGAGCCGCTCGTGCTGGGCAAGGAATCGCCCGCACTGATGCTGGTGGCCCAGATCCGTGACGAGGCGCACCGCTTTGCCATCACCGGCATGCGTGCCCGCCGCGCCAAGGCCCGCAAGGTCTCGCGGCTGGAAGAGATCGACGGTGTGGGCGCCCGTCGCCGCCAGCGGCTGCTGTCGCGCTTCGGCGGGCTGCGCGGCATCATGGCCGCCAGCGTCGAGGATCTGGCCAGCGTCGAGGGCATTTCCATGTCCCTGGCCGAATCCATCTATCAGCAGCTTCACCAGAGCTGAGGATCAGGAAGCGAGCGGCTCCGACACGTCCCTTTCGCGCATCGGGCACGGTCCGAAACGGGTCGCTCGGGGGGTATGTGCGGACGCTTCCCCGCACCAGGTTCGGCCGCATCCGGGGGCTTGCTGCGCACCGATCCGGTAGGGACGCCCTGGGCGGGGACCGGGGGCTATTGCATTTTTGCCTGTACCGGCCGTTGTGATAGGCTTGTGCCAGTTGCTGCACTTTCGCTGGCGCGCTGCCATCTTGCGCCGCCGGCGCAGCGTTTGGCCCCCGCAAGAGCGTTCCGTCATTGCGGCTGCCGGTGCAGCGGTCGTTTCCCCGAACGTGCACCCCCATGGCCTTCAATCTGCCCAACCTGCTGACCTGGCAGCGCATCCTTGCCATACCGCTGCTGGTCTGTGTCTATCTGGTGCCTTTCGACGCATGGGGCGAACACAGTCGCAACCTCGTCGCCACCATCCTGTTCATCCTGGCCTCCCTGACTGACTGGCTGGACGGCTGGCTGGCACGACGCCTGGGGCAGCAGACCGAGCTGGGGGCGTTCCTCGACCCGGTGGCCGACAAGCTGCTGGTCTGCGTGGCGCTGGTCATGCTGCTGGATCTGGGGCGCATCAATGCCGGCATTGCCATCATCATCATTGGCCGTGAGATCACCATCTCGGCCCTGCGTGAATGGATGGCCAGCATCGGCGCGCGCAAGAGTGTCGCCGTCAACTGGATGGGCAAGGTCAAGACGGCCGTCCAGATGCTGGCCATTCCCATGCTGCTCTACCACGATCCTATCGGCAGCTTCGACTGCCAGTACTGGGGTAGCTGGATGATCACGCTGGCCGCCATCCAGACCTTCATCTCGATGGTCTACTACCTGAAGCAGGCCTGGCCGCAGCTGCGGGGCGATACGGCCGCCCATTGACAGTGGCTCTGCCGTGGGCCGGCTTCCCGGCCCCGGCGGCAGTGCCCATCGCTTTCAAGGCCCCAAGGCAGGTTCCGGAGAAGCGGGAAGGGCCCGGAAAGCCGGAAGAACCTGCAGGCCGGATGAGTCCAGAGACCCCATCAGAGGCCAATCCGGGCCTGGAAAAGAAAAAAGCCATTCATCGAACTCAATGAATGGCTTTTTGAATCTGGAGGCGGAGGTCGGAATCGAACCGGCGTCCACGGCTTTGCAGGCCGCTGCATAACCACTCTGCCACCCCGCCAGAGAAAAAAGATTTTGGTGGAATTCCCCTGTCCTGTCAAGGGTCTGGTGAGATTTCCTGTCGTCCTGGCGGAATCTTTCAGCAGGGCCATCCCTCAGAAGGGCAGTTCCCCCTGTCGGGGCGGCTGCGTGTGTGCATCGGGGGCGGCTTCATGGGCGGCATCGGCACGTTCCAGCGACGACACGCGGATGCCCAGCAGCCGAAAGCGCCGTTGCAGGTCCACCCGCTTCAGGCAGCGCCCAGCCAGCCGGCGGATGTCGCCAGCGTCCTGCGTTGGCGCCTCTGTCGTCAGTTCGCGCGTCACCGTGCGGAAATCCGCATAGCGCAGCTTGATGCCCACCGTGCGGCCCAGATAGCCCTTGCGCTGCAGATCCTGCGCCGTCAGCTCGGCCAGCCGCGTGAAGATGGCGGCCAGCTCCACGCGGTCGTGCACGGCGTGCAGGTCACGCTCGAAGGTGGTCTCGCGGCTGATCGTCACCGGCTCCGTCCGATTGGCCACCGGGCGCTCATCATGCCCCCAGGCGGCATCGTGCAGCCACTGGCCGGTTCGGGTACCGAAGCGTTCCACCAGCCAGGCCGTGTCACAGGCAGCCAGCTGGGCGATGGTCAGCACGCCCAGCTTCTGCAGTCGTTCGTCGGTCTTGGGGCCGATGCCGTTGATGCGGCGGCAGGGCAGGGGCCAGATCCGTGTCTGCAGATCCTCGGGGTGGATGATCGTGATGCCGTGCGGCTTGTCCAGGTCGCTGGCCATCTTGGCGATCAGCTTGTTGGGGGCCACCCCGATCGAGCAGCTCAGCCCCGTTTCGGCCTGGATGCGCGCCTGCAGCCGGGTGGCCAGTGCACGCCCGCCGTCCTCCTGCACGCCTGCCACCCTTGTCAGGTCGATGAACACCTCGTCGATGCCCCGATCCTCCATGACGGGTGCTTCGGACAGGATGATTGCCTTGAAGGCCTGCGAGAAGCGGCGATAGCGCTCGAAGTCGGGCGGCAGCAGGATGGCCTGCGGGCACAGGTGGGCGGCCCTGGCCAGCCCCATGCCCGAGCCCAGTCCGAACTGCCGGGCAGCATAGGTGGCGGTGGTGGCCACGCCCCGACCCCGGTACTCGCCCAGCCGGGGGAAATGGTCAGGGTTAATGGCCTGCAGTGCGTCCGCCTGCCACCGGCTGCCCGGATGGCGCTCGTTGATGTGGGCTACCAGTTCCTCGGGCGTCATTCGCCGACCGCCGATCACCACCGGAAGAGCCTGCAGCTGCGGATACTGCAGCAGCGTCACCGAGGCAAAGAAGGCATCCATGTCCAGATGGGCGATGCGTCGTGAGAGGGCGGTACTCATGGCCGTTTTTCGAGGTGCGAGCCGTGTGGAATGTGACGGATATTCGGGTTTCCCCTGAGTGAATATCCTGAGGTTTCCGCGTGTCTCGCCGAGGCCGTTGCCCGTGGCTGTCGAGCGGGGAAACACGGGCGCCTTGTGCTAGTATCGAAGCAGTTGCCGGCCGAATTTCTTCGGCTGTGTTTTCTCTCTCCGTTCCAACTTTCGAGGTTGACTGGCATGTTTCCGGAATTTCGTGGACTGATCACCAAGCTTAAGACCGAAGACTCGCATTTTGCACGTCTGTTCGACAAGCACAACGAACTCGACCACAAGATCAAGGCCATGGAAGCCGGTGTCGAGCGCACGGCATCCGTCGAGATCGAGAATCTCAAGAAAGAAAAGCTGCGCCTGAAGGACGAGATGTACGAAATCCTGCGCAAGGCAGACGGCAAGGCCTGATCCGATTTTCGGATCACCATGAAAAAAGCGCCCTGCGGGGCGCTTTTTTCATGGGTGGGCCCTTGGGCAAGGGGGCCTTCGGGCCTATCCATGGCGGGAGCATCCGTCAGCGTCAGGCTCCCACGCAAGGAGCCTGCACCGATGTCCCACTGCGCTTACAGCAGGGCATCAGGGCGCTCGCCGCGCTCGTACACCACATGGGCACGACCCACGATCAGCGGATCCAGCTTGCCGATCCGTTCGATGGACTTGTTGCTGTAGGGCAGCTTGTGCAGGATGTAGCGCATGGCGTTGAGGCGGGCGCGCTTCTTGCAGTCGCTCTTGATGACCGTCCACGGGCTGTCGGCCGTGTCCGTCTCGAAGAACATGGCTTCCTTGGCGCGGGTGTAGTCATCCCACTTGTCCAGCGATGCCTTGTCGATGGGGCTCAGCTTCCATTGCTTGAGCGGGTGGGCGGCGCGTTCGCGGAAGCGGCGGCGTTGCTCCTTCTGGCTGACGCTGAACCAGAACTTCACCAGGTGGATGCCGCTGCGCACCAGGTGGCGTTCGAACTCGGGCGCCTGCTTCATGAACTCCTGGTACTCCTCGTTGGTACAGAAGCCCATCACGCGTTCCACACCCGCCCGGTTGTACCAGCTGCGGTCAAAGAGCACGATCTCGCCATGCGTGGGCAGATGCTCGATGTAGCGCTGGAAGTACCACTGACCACGCTCAGTGTCGGTGGGTTTTTCGAGTGCCACCACACGGGCTCCCCGCGGGTTCATATGCTCCATGAAGCGCTTGATGGTGCCGCCCTTGCCGGCTGCATCGCGTCCCTCGAACAGGATGACGATGCGCTGGCCGGTTTCCTTGGCCCAGGCCTGCAGCTTCAGCAGCTCCACCTGCAGACGGAATTTCTCCTTCTCGTAGGTGGCGCGACGCATCAGGTTCTTGTACGGATAGCCGCCGTCACGCCAGTCATCGGCCAGCTCCTCGTCGGGGTTGGCCAGCGAGTGCATCAGCTTCTTGGGCATCTTGCCCTTGAGGGCCTTGCGGATGACCTCCCGGTCGTCGGCTGCCGCACCCTCCAGGATGGCGCGCAGCGCCTTGGCGCGCTCCTGCACGGTCTTCTTGTCGATGTTGTCGAGGACGGAGATCACGGCCTCGACCTTCTTCTCCTGCGAGGCCTCGATCTTCTGGCCCGTCACGAACTTTTCAAGCGCCTGCTTTCTCAGGCTGGGCGGCGTATCTCCCTTGGCCACGCGGCGGACTTCGGTGGGCAGCGGCCCTGCCGGAGCGGCCTTGCGCCGGCGCGGGGTG
>CAUVLK010000037.1:0-12265 GCA_963552635.1 uncultured Lautropia sp.
GCTGGGCACCCAGGCCGAGCGCAGCGAGCGCATTCGCCGGCTGGCAGCGGCCCTGGCACCCGCCACGGGTGCCTCGGTGGCCGACGCCGAACGGGCCGCGCAGCTGGCCAAGACCGACCTGCTCACCGGCATGGTGGGCGAGTTCCCCGAGCTGCAAGGCACCATGGGCCGCTACTATGCGCGGCACGACGGTGAGAGCGAAGCCGTGGCCGATGCCATCGCCGAGCACTACCAGCCGCGCTTTGCCGGCGATGCCCTGCCCGCCTCGCCCACCGGCCTGGCCCTGGCACTGGCCGACAAGCTGGAAACGCTGGCCGGCATCTGGGGCATCGGACAGCGCCCCACCGGTGACAAGGATCCGTTCGCGCTGCGCCGGCATGCACTGGGCGTCGTGCGCATCCTGATCGAAGGCAAGCTCACCCTGTCGCTGCCGGCCCTGCTGGAACAGGCTTTCTCGGTGTTCGACAAGCTGCCGGCGCCCACGGTTGCCGACGCTGCAGCTTCCGACAAGGCCGCCGCAACTGGCAAGAAAGGTCGCAAGGAGGCTGCACCGCAGCCCTTCACGGCCGACGTGCCGGGTCTCTCCGCCTTCGTCGCCGACCGGCTGCGCAGCTACCTGCGTGACCGGGGCTTTGCCGGCTCGGACATCGAGGCCGTGCTGGCCACCGGTCTGGATCGGCTGGACCTGCTGGAAGCCCGGCTGGCTGCCCTGGCCGCCTTCCGCCGCCTGCCCGCCTTCGAGTCGCTCACGGCCGCCAACAAGCGCATCGGCAACATCCTGCGCAAGTCGGCCGCTGAAGGCGCCGCAGACGACAAGGCCGTCGTGGATCCTGCCCTGCTGAAGGAAGCAGCCGAGCGCGAGCTGAACTACGCCCTGGTCAAGCTGCAGCCGCAGGTGCAGGCCCACCTGCAGCAGCAGGACTTCACCGCCGCCCTGCAGGCGCTGGCGGCGCTGCAGGCACCCGTGGATGCCTTCTTCGAGCAGGTCATGGTGAACGCCGAGGATCCGGCGCTGCGTCGCAACCGCCTGGCACTGCTGGGTGGGCTGCATGCGCTGATGAACCAGGTCGCCGACCTGTCGCAACTGTAAGAAGGACCCGATCATGCTTGCCGCCATCCGCTCGGTGCTGTTCATCCTGATCATGGCCATCACCGTCACGCTCTATGCCACCGCCACCGTGCTGTGCTTCTTCCTGCCGGTGAAGGTGCGCTATGCCATCGCTTCCAGCTGGCCACGCCTGATGCTTCAGGTGGGCCGCTGGCTGTGCGGCATGCGCTGGAAGGTCATCGGCACCGAGAACCTGCCCGAAGGGCCGGCCATCGTGCTGGGCAAGCATCAATCCACCTGGGAAACCTTCTTCCTGCTGTGCCACATGCCGCGTCCGGCAGCTTTCGTCTTCAAGCGAGAGCTGCTGTTCATCCCGTTCTTCGGATGGGCCATCGGCATGCTGGACATGATGCACATCGACCGCCGCCATGGCCGACGCGCCTTTGAATACATCGTCAAAAGCGCCGGCAAGCAGCTGCACGAATACGGTCGCTGGATCGTCATGTTTCCGGAAGGCACACGCTCGAAGCCCGGTCAGCAGCAGCCCTACAAGTCGGGCGGCGCCCGGCTGGCGCTGAAGAACGACACGCCCATCGTGCCGGTAGCCGTCAATTCCGGTCGCTGCTGGCCCAAGAAGCCCTTCATCAAGCAGCCAGGCCTGATCACCGTGTCGTGGGGGCCGGTCATTTCCGTGGCAGGAAAGACGGCCGAGCAGATCAACCAGGAGGTCGAGCTGTGGATCGAGACCGAGATGCGCCGTATCGACCCGGATAGCTATCCGCCGGGTGACGTGCCTCCCATTGCTCAGGAAATCGCCGAGGCCGCCCGGAAGAATGCGTCCGCTGCGCATGACGGCCAGGGTGAAGTGTCCTCCGTCGCCGGGTCGGCAGCCGACAACGCAGCCATTGCCGGACAGCCCCGCGCTGAAGGCAGCCCATCGGCTTGAGAAGGCCTCGCCACACCCCCACCTGTACAGGGCGCTCCATTGATGAGCGCCCTTTTTCCATCCGAGGAACGATTCATCCGTGGGCCTTTTCTCCCTGGGAAAATCCCCCTTTTCCAACCCCTTCCAGCGCCAGCCAACTGCCCAGCCACGGCATGAGGACGCCCCCGTCACGCCTTGTTCACTGGTGCTTTCGGCCCATGGCCAGACGCAGCAGGTCACGTATCGCGTGCGACGCTCGGCGCGTGCACGGCGTGTGGGCCTGAGGATCGACGCCGAAGGATTGGAAGTGGTGCTTCCGCAGCGCGCACGGCTGGACCAGACCGCCATCGAGCACACCATCCGTGAACACGAGGCATGGATCGTGCAGAAGCTGGCAATCTGGCAGCAGCGAGCCGTGGCCCGCGAAGCAAGACGCCCCCGCTACACCGACGGCGGCATCATCCCGCTGCTGGGTGAACCCATCACGCTACGTACCCTGCCACATAGTGAACACCGCCGCAGCCAGGTGCGACAGATGGGGGCCGAGCTGTGGATCAGTGGCCCGGCAGCCCACGACGACGCGCTGCTGAAGGCGGCCGTGCATGCCTGGCTGAAGAAATTTGCAGCAGCGCTTTTCCGCGAACGGATGCAGCCCTTCGTGCAGAAACTGGGACGTGCCCCCAGCCGCGTGAGTCTGAACGCCGCCCGCACCCGCTGGGGCAGCTGCAGCCGCGACGGCAGCATCCGCCTCAACTGGCGGCTGGTGCAGTACGCCCCCGAGCTGATCGACTACGTGATTGCCCACGAGCTGGCCCACCTGACGGAACTGAACCACAGCCCCCGCTTCTGGGCGCAGCTGGAAGCACTGATGCCCGACTACCGCCAGTGGCTGCGCCAGCTGGCCGACACGCCGGATGTACTGGTGGATTGAATCATCCCGCCGCAGGCGCCGGCATGCTGCCCACACCCAGCAGCTGCGCCACCATCACCAGGCCAACGATCAGGACAATGATCGCCACGATGGCCAGAATGCCGCCGAGGATGATGCCGCCGATGCCGTAGCCAAGACTGGATTTAGGAATGGCACCGGACATGGCATTGGCGCCCACCCAGATGGAATAGAACCATACCGGGGTGACAAGCGACTCGGGCACGCCCAGGCCTCTCAGCAGGAAGCCCAGCAGATCCACGACCAGCCAGGATGCGGCGATCAGGTTGAACAGATCCCCCTGCCCATCCCAGCGCCCGCCACGCTTCAGCCACCAGGCGCAGAAGCGGTATATGACCCAGAAGGCCAGCCACATCGTCACCACGCCAATGCCGATCCGCCCCCACAGGGGCAGCGCAACCGGATGGGGGGCGTCTGGCGAAGTCCCCGCCATGTTCGGGTCCAGTCCGCTGCAGATGCCCAGCAGGGTGATGGCCACAACCGACTGCCAACGCGCGAACCGGAACCGCTCGAACGGCTGTTCATGCAGCAGGAATGCGAGGATGCTGGTCTGAATCACACCCATGAGGTTCTCCTCCTTTTGTCTGGAATGCGGCGCATCAAGGCTTTTCCGAACAGGTCCCGCAAGCAGACGCGCCACAGAACGGGATGCGGGACAACTTCAAATATATCGAACCACTTCATGCCTCCGTTCTTTCACCCGTTCATGCGCATCAGTTCTGACTACATCGGGATGATTCAGCGTGCTGCAGAAGGCACCGCCCCTCCGGATTGAAGCACCAGCTTGATGAATGCCAGGACGATCGCCAGGCCAAAAAGCAGGACATAGATCAGGACAAGACCGTTGACGATGCCGGCGATGCTGTAACCCAGGGTGGCTTTTGGAACCGCGCCGGACATGGCGTTCGCGTTGACCCAGACGGCATAAATCTCGATAGGGACAAGCAGGGTGCCGGGCACACCCAGCGCGTATAGCCCGTAGACGAGCGCGAAGGGGAACAGCCATGAGGCAGCCATCAGGTTGAAAAGATCGTCCTTGCCATCCCAGCGCTCACCACGCATCAACCACCAGCGGCAGGCGCGATGGATGATGGAAAATGCCGCCCACGTCAACAGCACGCCAAAGAGCACCTTGACCAACAGAAAGGGCAGCGCAAGGTGGGACGCTTTCAGGGCGTGTCCATGCATGAACCAGACCAGCCCTTGCAGGACGCCCAGCAAGGTGATGACGAAGTACGATTGCCAGCGTGAGAACCGAAAGCGCTCGAATGGCTGCTCACGCAACAGGAATGCAGAGATGCCTGTCCGAATCACGTCCATCAGAATCCCCCTCACCCGAAATGGCACATGAGGGGATTGTCCAATGACGTGCTGGCACGGGTACGCCGTAATCAACCTACCCGAGGGGTCTTGCCGCCAGCGCATCGGCCAGCGCATACCAGGCCGTGGCGGGAATCTGCTCAGGCCGCTGGCTCAGGTCCGTCAGCGGCACCAGCTGTGCATCGTCGGCCGCCGCCTTTTCCAGATCGAAGGACGGATGCTGCTGGGCCAGCCAGCTGCCCAGTGTCCGGCGCAGCATCTTGCGACGCTGCGCATAGGCAGCGGCCAGGGCTGCCTCCAGCTGGGCAATGGCGGTCGTGTGCGGCCTGGGAAGCGGCACCATGCGCACCACGCTGGAATCCACCTTCGGTGGCGGGTCGAAGGCTTCCGGCGGCACGTCGAAGAGCTTTACCACCTGGTAATGGTTCTGCAGGAAGACAGTGAGTCGCCCCATGTCGCTGCCAGGGCCGGCCACAATGCGGTCGACCACCTCCTTCTGCAGCATGAAGTGCTGGTCCTGCACGCGGTCTGCCACGGCAATGAGATGCAGCAGCAGCGGGCTGGAGATGTTGTAGGGCAGATTGCCGACGATGCGCAGATTCTGGCCGAAACCGCTGAAATCGACCTGCAGCACGTCCTGCTGCACCAGGGACAGCGCGTCACCATACTGCGCTGCCAGCCGGGGTCCGAGATCGCGGTCGATCTCGACGACGGTGAGATGGCCCGTCTGAGCCAGGAGCGGTGCTGTCAGCACGCCGGTGCCGGGACCGATTTCGACAAGGTTGTCGCCAGGCCGGGGCGCAATGGCCTGCACGATGGCATCAATGCAGGCGCGGTCTGCCAGGAAGTGTTGGCCGAAGCGCTTGCGGGGGATGACGCCGGCCGGGCGCTTCTCGCGTCCGGCGTCATGTCGGTGGTTCGCCATCGGATCAGGATTCGTCAGTGCGTGGTGGCCGCGTCGGATTTCTGGCGGTATTCCACGTAGGTGCGGTCACGCAGCTCGCGCAGCCACTGCTGGTAGGCCTCGCCGCCCTTGGCCTCGCGCAGCTTGGCACGGGCCGCATTGCGCAGCCGCTCGGGCGATTCGGTGTCGGTACGCCGGCCCAGCACCTGCACCAGATGCACGCCGAACTGGGTCTGCACCGGTTCGCTGATCTCGCCGTCATGCAGGGATTTCATGGCCTGCTCGAATTCGGGCACGGTGTCACCCGGATAGAGCCAGCCCAGATCGCCCCCCTTGGCGGCGGAACCGTCGGAAGAGAATTCCTTGGCCAGCTTGGCAAAGTCGGCCTTGCCGGCCTCGATGTCGCGGCGGAACAGCGACAGGCGTCGCTCGGCCTCGGCGGCAGTCTCGGGACTGTTGGCCGGCAGCAGGATGTGACGGGCGTGAGTGAGCTCCACAGTCGTGGCGCCCCCATCACGCTTGTCCTGAAGCTTCAGGATGTGAAAGCCCGCTGGACTGCGCACCGGCGCGCTGATCTCGCCGGGCTTGAGCTTGCGCACGGTGTCGGCGAACAGGCCCGGCAGGTCGTCGGCCTTGCGCCAGCCCATGTTCCCGCCCGTGGCGGCATCGCCGGCTTCGGAATTTTCCTGTGCCAGCGTGCCGAAGTCGGCACCCTTGCGTGCCTTGGCCACCAGCTCGTCGGCCCGGGCCTTCTGGCGGGCGACTTCCTTCTGGTCGGCGCCTTCGGGCAGCTTCAGCAGGATCTGGCGGATGTCGTATTCCGGCTGGCTGACCTTGCCGCTCTTGGCCAGCTCGGCATCGATCTCGCCCTCGGAGATGCTGACGTTGCTGGCGGTCTCGCGCTCGCGCAGGCGTGCCGAGACGATCTCGGCCACCAGCTGACGGCGGAAGGTGTCCAGCGAGACGCCCTCACCTTTCAGGCGTTCGGTGAGCTGCTGCGTGGACAGGCCGTTGTTCTGGGCCACGTCGGCCACGGCACGATCGACCTCGGCATCGCTGGGCTTGAGGCCGTAGTCGGCGGCGTACTGCTCCTGTGCCAGCTGCAGGATCATCTGCTCCAGGACCTGCTTGCGCAGCTCGTCAGGCGGCGGCACGCCAGCCCCCGGGGTCTGGGCCGCACGCCCCTCGATCAGATGGATCTGGGCCTGCAGCTCGCTTTCAGTGATGACCCCCTGATTGACGACGGCCACGATGCGGTCAAGCGACTCGGTCCCCGGCTTGTCGGAATCCAGTGGTGACGTGCCTCCACTGCGGGGCAGGTCGGGACCGTCCTGACCGAAGGGAGAGGACGAGGAATACGGGGAGCGCTCTTCGGTGCCAGGCAGGCGCAGGCCGTGCTGCGCCTGGGCAACCAGCGGCAGGCAGGCCATGGCACAGGCCAGCAGCAGGCCGATGGAGCTTATGGCGGAAATGACGGTCGGGACCGGTTGCCCGGCAGCGTCTTTTTGCATGGTGATCGTTTACTCGTAGCCGTAGTAGCGTACTGCCGGCGCCAGGTTGTTGTCGGGCAGGCTGTAGCCAGGAATGTTGCGCGTCAATATACCAAAGGGATCCTGGCCGAAGTGACCAAGCCCGCGCAGATCGAACTGGACATAGCCGACGGTGGACGTCTGGCGCGTGGTGGTGACGAAGCGGTGCGCCACGACCCGCACGGCCCAGCAGTCGCGGGCATATTCCACGCCCAGCAGCCCCTCCACCAGGCCCGGCTTGACGTCGACCAGCTGTCCGGTGGTGAGATCCTTCTTCAGGAAGGAATAGTTGATGCGCCCCAGCGCTGTCCAGTTGGCGGCAATGGGCCAGGCCAGCGAGGTGTCCCACTGGGCGTATTCCTTGGACTGGTAGCGCACGCCGGCGTTGAAGAGCTTGCGCCCGCCCGGACGGTAGCGGTAGCTGAGGTTCAGACGCGGCACGCGCTTGTCGCGGATGGCGTACTGCACGCCGGCGTTGAGGCTGTGTCCACCACGGAAGTCGCCGGATGCCGCGAACAGCAGGTCGGAGCGGCGGTCGACGCGCACCGGCTGTCCGGGAATGGTGACGTCCTGACTGGAGAAGTAGAAGCGCTGGGCCACGGCCAGGCGCAGACGCTCGACACCGGTGGCCCGCTCGATCTGGCGTGAGACCAGCGCGGCCGTGAGGTGATCGGCGTCGGCGATGCGATCGTGACCGGTGAAGGAGTTCTCGCTGAAGAGCTGCGCAAAGCTCAGGTCGGTGGCCACGCTGTCAAAGACGGGGATGTCGCCCTGGTTGCGATAGGGGGTGCGCACGTAGAAGAGCCGAGGCTCCAGTGTCTGGACCGAATCCTCGCCCAGCCAGCGGCTGTCACGCTCCAGCACCAGGCCGGAATCGATGGAGAAGGTGGGCAGCACGCGGGACATCGAACGGCCGCTTTCGGAATAGCGGTTGAGTGAATAGTGCGTGGCGTGCAGACCCACCTTGGGCGTGAGGAACCAGCCGCCGTTCTGCATGGGGTAGCTGACCTGCGGGTTCAGCACCAGTCGCGTGCCTTCCACCGCGTTGGGGCGCGGGTTGGCGAACTGGGTCAGATCCACCAGCGTGGTGACATCGAAGCCGTGCAGGTCGACCTTGTTGTTGGTGAACTGCAGCTGGGGCACCTTCTCGTAGGGGGGCGACGTGCGCGCTTCCAGAATGTTCTGGTAGCGGATGCCACGCACCATCATGTTCCAGTCGTCCACGCTGCGGGTGAAATACAGCTCGCGCGGCAGGGAACGCTCGGAGGCGTCAATCAGGGTGTTGGAGTAGTCGACGAAATAGTTGTCGTCCGAGACACCCTGCAGGTTCCAGGCGCCGTTCCAGCCCAGCACGCTGGTGAAGAGGCCGCTGGAATCATAGGAATGGCGGGAATGGTTGGTGTCGCTGTCGTGCGGAATGTAATCGAGCTTGATGTTGCCCTGGGCCGGCCGCGTCAGGAAGCGGAATTCGTTGCCCAGCCGCAGGCCGCGCCGGGTGGTAAGCTGCGGCGTGACGGTGAGGTCGTAGTTGGGCGCCAGATTGAAGTAATACGGCGCGGTGACGCCCAGACCCGAACGCGAATTCACGGACACAGTGGGAAACAGGAAGCCGCTCTGGCGGGCATCGTTGAGCGGGAACATCACCACCGGCATGCGCAGCACGGTGTGATCACGCACCTTGAAGCGCGCATCGCGCCCGTAGCCCTGCGAGCTTTCCAGGTCCAGATCCAAGCGCTTGGCCTCCAGCCGCCACGCCTCGTCGTCGGGCTTGCAGCTGGTGAAGCTGCCGTTGACGAGCTGCATGAAGCGGTTGCTGACGAAATCGATGCGATCAGCCTGCCCACGCACGCCCACGGTCGTGAGGTCGTAGGTGGGGGACTGGAACGATCCCCGCCCCGTGTCGAGCTGCAGCTGCAGGCGCGGCCCCACCACGCGGGTTCCCGCCTGCTCGATGGAGACATCGCCGGCCGCATCGATGCGCTGCTGCTGGCGCCAGTACTCGATGCGGCTGGCCTTGAGCGACGTGCCGATCTTGCGCAGCTCGGCATCGCCCTCGAAGACAGTGACCGGCCCCTGCGACGTGGGCTCGGTGGTCATGCGGTCGGCGCTGCCGAAGACCGGCAGCTCGCGATTTTCCTGCGAGGTGAGCGGCAGGTTGAGCGATGGCGCCAGCTGCAGGGGCACGGGTTCATCGGGCGGTACGGCGCCGAGGGAGCCGGCTGCCCCCTTGCGACTGCCAGCCGCGAGAGAAGTGGCTGGCCATGCGCCAGACAGTGCCGCCGACAGGGCAAGGGCCAGTGCGGTCAAACGGAAAGTGCGGTCTGGAAGCGACACGGACGGGGCGGCTCCGATGAGCGGCTGCCGGAATGGGCAGCCGGGTGGGCAGGATATGGGGCGAGATTGTCTATTATAGGGAGAGCCCATGCGCTCCGTGCCGTCTGCTGCGGCCTGCTGTCGCTTCCTTCATCACCCCAGCCTTTCGGGATTTTCCGGTTTCCACGATGTCTGCCGAACACGCCTCCCCTGCCCCCACGCCCGCCGCCCCTGCTGCCGCCCGGGACGATGCCCGGCTGGAAGAACTGAAGACATGGCTTGCCGGCCTGCCGGAAAGCCATGCCCTGGATGTCGCCACGCTGGCCCCGGCGTCGAGTGACGCAAGCTTTCGCCGCTATTTCCGGCTGAAGGCCGCCCTGCCCCAGGGGACCGGCACGGGCACTGCCATCGTGATGGACGCGCCGCCCCCGCAGGAAGACTGCCGGCCCTTCGTGCACGCGGCCGAGATCATGGGTGCCGCGGGCCTGACGGTCCCCCGGGTGCACGCTGCCGATCTGGAACGGGGCTTCCTGCTACTGGACGACCTGGGCAACCGCACCTATCTGGCCGAGCTGGACGAAAAGACCGCCCCCGGCCTGTATGCCGCAGCCAGCGAGGCCCTGGTGAAACTGCAGTGCGCCAGCAAACCCGGCGTGTTTCCCGAATACGACCGTGAGCTGCTGCTGCGCGAACTGATGCTGTATCCGGACTGGTACATTGCCCGACACAAGGGCGTGACGCTGTCCGAGAAGGAAACCCAGGTGCTGCAGCAGGGTTTCGAGAAGATCCTGGCCAACGTGCTGGCCCAGCCGCGTGGCTACGTGCACCGTGACTATCACAGCCGCAACCTGATGATCCTGGAGGCGCCCCGGCTTCCGGGCGTTCTGGACTTCCAGGATGCCGTGCATGGCCCGCTCACCTATGACCTGGTGTCGCTGCTGCGCGATGCCTACATCCAGTGGGACGAGGAGCAGGTGCTGGACTGGACCATCCGCCACTGGGAGCGCGCCCGTGCCGCCAAGCTGCCGGTACCAGCCGATTTCAGCGATTTCTATCGGGACTTCGAGTGGATGGGCATCCAGCGCCACCTGAAGGTGCTGGGCATCTTCACGCGCCTCTGGCACCGTGACGGCAAGGACGCCTACCTGAAGAAGAGCGGCCCCCTGTTGGCACACTACGTGCACGCTGCCCTCAAGCGCTATGACGAGCTGGCCCCGCTGTGCCGGCTGTTCGAACGCATCGAGGGCATCGACGCCCAGCACCGCTACACGTTCTGAGCGTTCGTTGCCCAGGCCATTCGGCCTTTTTCCGAGCCACCTTCCCTCGCCCACCTTTCGAGTCATCCCATGAAAGCCATGCTGCTGGCCGCCGGACGCGGCGAACGGATGCGGCCGCTGACCGACCGCACCCCCAAACCCCTGCTGGTGGCCGGTGGCAAGCCCCTGATCGTCTGGCACCTGGAGAAGCTGGCGGCCGCGGGCATCACCGAGGTCGTCATCAACCATGCCTGGCTGGGCGAGCAGATCCCGGCTGCCCTGGGCGATGGCAGCGCCTACGGTGTGCGCATCACCTACTCGGCCGAGGGTGAGGCGCTGGAAACGGCCGGCGGCATCGCTCGTGCCCTGCCGCTGCTCACCCAGGGCGAACCTGACAACGCCCCGTTCGCGGTCATCAGCAGCGACGCCTGGAGCGATCTGGACTACACACGGCTGACCGCGGTGGCGCAACGTCTGGCCGCCGGCGAAGGCGACTGCTGGTGCCTGATGGTGGACAACCCCGGACACCACCGAGGCGGGGACTTCGCGCTGGACAACGGCCACCTGAAACTCGCCGGCACGGCGCACAAGGCAAGCGCGGGGAACAACACGCAGACCGCCACAAACCCGGAAGCCGACGCCCTCACCTACGCTGGCATCGGTGTCTTCACGCCCACCATGTTCCGGGACATTGCCGACGGCACACGTGCACCGCTGCGCCCCTGGCTGGAGCGGTCCATCACGGCAGGCAGGGCCCTGGGTGAGCATCATCGGGGACGGTGGTTCGACATCGGCACGCCGGCCCGTCTGGAAGAACTGGACCGGCTGCTGACGCCCCCCACCCACGACGGCCTGACGGTGCGCATCGACGGCACCGGCCCCGTGGCACTGGCCACGGCGCTCTGGCTGGTGCGGGCTGGCATCCCTCCTGCCTGCATCGCACTGCCGCTGGATCGGCCCGCCACCAGCATCCTGCCCAAGGATGCTCCGCGACGGGCCATCGCACTGTCCGAGGGCTCCCGACAGATCCTGGCCCGGCTGATCACGCTGCCGGCCGCCGGGCGCATCGACACGGTGGAGATCGTGCAGGCCGGCACGGACGGCCACACCCGCATCAATCGCGAAGACTTTCCGCTGCCGGCGCTGGGCTGGGTCGTGGTGTGGGAAGACCTCATTGCACAGCTGCACCAGGCTGCCGAGAAGCTGCCCTTCGCCCGGCCGGACGACCCGGCCTTCGCCGAGCCTGCACTGGTGATCCATGCCGGCGGCATGCCCCCGGCGCAGTCCCGGGACGACACCGATTTCGATACCCATGACAGTGGCCAGGCCGGCCTGCTGTTCGAGGTGGCCGTGACCGGCACGGCCGACACGGCTTTCGAGTGCTTCCGCCCCGGCGGCCCGCTGGCCCTGCTGCCCGCCCCAGCCCTGCCCGATGGCCCGCGCTACACCGTGGTCTGGAGCGATGCCGCCGAAGCCAGTCGTCGGCGTGCGGAACTGCCAGCCGACGCCCTGGGCCGTGAACTGCGTGAAGCCCTGCGTGCCGCCCTGGGTCCCCGCCACTGGGGTCGCCATGCCGGACACTTCGGGCCGCTGCGGGTGTGCACACCGGCCGTGGCCGTGCCGCTGCCCCGCGTCCGCCGCCGGCAGACAACGACTTCCGGCCAGGTGTGGATCGGCAACGCGGCGCAGATGCTGCATCCGGTTGCCGGCCAGGGGCTCAACCTGGGACTGCGCGATGCCTTCGTCCTGGCCCGGGAACTGGGCGATGCCGTCTTCGATACCCGCCTGCCCGGGCCGCACGCCCGCGTGGCACGAGCGCTGGAGGCCCACGCCCGTGCCCGCCTCACCGATCGCTGGCTCACCATCCACGGCACCGCGCTGCTGTCGACCGCCTTCGGCTGGCCAGCGGCCAGGACGCTGCCGCCGATGCTTCTGAACGCCATGCATGTCGCCCGGCCCCTGCGCCTGCCGCTGGCGCACGCGCTGGTGTTCGGGCACCGTTGAAGCCCCTTCCGGAGACC
>CAUVLK010000038.1:0-12143 GCA_963552635.1 uncultured Lautropia sp.
AGGCCACCCCGCCGTGCCGCCTGCCGCATCGCGCCCTGCCCTGCGCGACACCCGGCGCGAGGACCACGAGAACAACAAGCTCTCCAAGCGGCTGTACCGGCTCACTGGCCAGGCCATTGCCGACTACGACATGATCGGCCCGAACGATCGGGTGATGGTCTGCCTGTCGGGCGGCAAGGACAGCTTTGCCATGCTGGACATCCTGCTCGGGCTGCAGAAGCGCGCGCCGGTGCCCTTCTCCATCGTGGCGGTGAACCTCGACCAGCGCCAGCCAGGCTTTCCGGCCGACGTGCTGCCCAACTACCTGCAGAAGCTGGGCGTCGAATATCACATCGAGACGGAAGACACCTACAGCACGGTGCAGCGGGTCATCCCCGATGGCAAGACCAAGTGCTCGCTCTGCTCGCGGCTGCGGCGCGGCATCCTGTACCGGGTGGCCTCCGAGCTGGGGGCCACGCGCATCGCGCTGGGCCACCACCGTGACGACATCCTGGCCACGTTCTTCCTGAACCTCTTCTATGGCGGTCAGCTCAAGACCATGCCGGCCAAGCTGGTGTCGGACGACGGCCGCCATGTGGTCATCCGGCCGCTGGCCTATGTGGAAGAGAAGGATCTCATCCGCTGGGCCGAGGTCAAGAATTTCCCGATCATCCCCTGCAACCTGTGCGGAAGCCAGCCCAACCTGAAGCGCGCCGAGACCAAGGAGCTGCTCAAGTCCTGGGAGAAGCGCTTCCCCGGTCGGCTGGAAACGATCTTTTCCTCTCTGGGCAGGGTGCGTCCGTCCCACCTGATGGACCGCACCCTGTACGACTTCAACACCCTGCGCACCGGCGACGACGCCGAGGATTGAGGTGAACGGACCCATCTCCTGGTTTTCCAGCACGCGCCGGCTGATCCGGATCCTCTGGACGGTCCGCCGTTTCGGCCTGGACGAACTGGTGGTCAGCGGCGCTGCCAGCAGCTCGCGCTCGCCGTGGCTTCTGCGCATGACGCGCTGGCTGCGGATGGGCACCATCCGCGAACCGCGCGGGGTGCGCCTGCGGATGGCCTTCGAGAGCCTGGGGCCGATCTTCGTGAAGTTCGGCCAGGTGCTGTCCACCCGGCGCGACCTGCTGCCGCCCGACATCGCCAACGAACTGGCCCTGCTGCAGGACCGGGTTCCGCCGTTCCCGGCCGATCGGGCCGTGGCCGAGATCGAGCGCGGGCTGGAGATGCCGCTGGAGCAGGCCTTCGCCGAGTTCGGCCGCGAGCCCATCGCCTCGGCCTCCATTGCCCAGGTTCACCGTGCCCGACTGCACGACGGCACCCAGGTGGCCGTGAAGGTGCTGCGCCCGGGCATGCTGGACGTGATCGAGGACGACCTGAGCCTGCTGCGCACCGGCGCCACGCTGGCCATGCGCCTGTCGGCCGACGCCCGGCGGCTGCGCCCCATGGAAGTGGTCGACGAGTTCGACCACTACCTGCACGACGAGCTGGACCTGGTGCGCGAGGCGGCCAACGCCAATCAGCTCAAGCGCAACTTCGAGGGCTCCACGCTGCTGCGCATCCCGCAGATGTACTGGGACTACTGCCGCCGCAACGTGCTGGTGATGGAGTGGGTCGATGGCATCCCCATCGGCCAGCTCGACCGCATGCGCGCGGCCGGCATCGACCTGGAGAAGCTCTCGCGTGATGGCGTGGAGATCTTCTTCACGCAGGTCTTCCGCGACGGTTTCTTCCACGCCGACATGCACCCGGGCAACATCCTGGTGGGCAACGGGCCGGACGACTTCAATCGCTACATCGCGCTGGACTTCGGCATCGTCGGCACGCTCTCCGACCATGACAAGCGCTACCTGGCGCAGAACTTCCTGGCCTTCTTCAAGCGTGACTACCGCCGGGTGGCCGAGCTGCACATCGAGTCCGGCTGGGTACCGCCCAACACCCGGGCCGAAGAGCTGGAAGGCGCCGTGCGCGCCTGCTGCGAGCCGGTGTTCGACCGGCCGCTGCGCGAGATCTCGCTGGGCATCGTGCTGATGCGCCTCTTTCAGGCATCGCGCCGCTTCAACGTCGAGATCCAGCCCCAGCTGGTGCTGCTGCAGAAGACGCTGCTCAACATCGAGGGCCTGGGCCGCGAGCTCAACCCCGACCTGGACCTGTGGGTCACGGCGCAACCCATCCTGGAAGTCTTCATCAAGCAGCAGGTGGGCTGGCAGGGCTTTGACAACAAGGTCCGCCAGGAAGCGCCCCGCTGGGCACAGCTGGTGCCCGAGCTGCCGCGCCTGCTGCATGCCGCCCTGAAAGCCCAGGCCGAGCCAGCCTTGGACCCTGCCCACAAACGCCTGCTGGAACACATCGAACGGGGCCAGCGAAGAACGTTGCGCTGGCTGCAGGTAGGCATCGTGCTCCTGGCCATCATCCTGGCCCTGCAGATCTGGCGCTATCTCAACTAGCCCCCTGGCACCGCCGTCCGCCGGCGCGCGGTGCCGTCCCAGATTCTCCTGACCCTTCGTCGCCGGGCCTGCCGGGCCCATTCCGTTCCTCCTCCGCTTTCCAGGAGATCCCCATGCTCGTTACCCTGGTTGCCTGCTATTTCGCAGTGACGATCTGCATCGGGTTCTACGCCGCACGGCGTGTCAAGAATTCGGCCGACTATCTGGTCGCCGGGCGCAGTCTGCCGCTCTACATGAACACGGCCACCGTGTTCGCCACCTGGTTCGGCGCCGAGCTGATCCTGGCCGTCTCGTCCACCTTCCTGAAGGAAGGCCTGCAGGGCGTGGTGGGAGATCCCTTCGGGGCCGCCTTCTGCCTGATCTTCGTGGCGCTCTTTCTGGCCGCCCCCTACTACCGGCTGAAGCTGATGACGGTGGGCGACTTCTACAAGAGGCGCTACAACCGCACGGTCGAGCTGGCCTCGGCGGCCGCCATCTCCATCTCGTACCTGGGCTGGAGCTCGGCCAACCTGGTGGCGCTGGGCATCGTCATCCACACTGTGTCGGGCAACGCCATCACGCTGGAACAGGGCATCGTGCTGGGCGCCGTCATCGTGGGCGTCTACACGCTCTTCGGCGGCATGTGGTCGGTGGCCTTCACCGACCTCTTCCAGACCGTGATCATCGTGGCCGGACTGATCTACATCGCCTGGATGCTGGCCGGCATGGCGGGCGGTGTCGACAAGGTGGTGGCCACTGCGCAGGCCTCCGACCGCCTGAAATTCTTCCCCGGCGCCTCACTGCACGACTGGCTGGGCTTCATCGCCGCCTTCGTCACCATGGCGCTGGGCTCGGTGGCGCAGCAGGACGTGTTCCAGCGCGTCACCTCGGCCCGCACCGAGAAGATTGCCCGGCAGGGCACGCTGCTGGGTGGCTCGCTGTACCTGTTGATGGCCTTCATCCCGATGTTCATCGCCGTCTCGGCCCTGCTCATCGACCCGGCCATGGTCAAGCAGATGCTCTCCAACGAGAACGACTTCCAGCAGGTGCTGCCCACGCTGATCCTGCAGCGCACGCCGCTGTTTGCCCAGGTGCTGTTCTTCGGCGCGCTGCTCTCGGCCATCCTGTCCACGGCCAGCGGCACGCTGCTGGCGCCTACCGCCGTCATCACCGAGAACGTCATCCAGCCGCTGTGGGGCCACAAGCTGTCCGACCGCAAGATGCTGGTGCTGCTGCGCCTCATCCTGATCGGCTTCACCTGCTGCGTGACACTGTTCGCCTTGCAAAGTGAATCGTCCATGTATCAGATGGTTCAGGATGCTTACAAAGTCACCCTGGTTGCCGCCTTCACGCCGCTGGTCTTCGGCATGTTCTGGCGCCGCGCGACCCCGCAGGGCGCGCTGCTGTCCATGTTCTGTGGCGTGGTGGCCTGGCAGTACGCCGAGCACTTCATGTCCGATGCCCTGGTGCCCCCGCAGCTGGTTGGACTGGGCAGCGCCATCGTCGGGATGGTCGTCGGCTCGCTGGCCCCCACGCTGCTGGGCGGCCAGGGACACCCGGAGATCGTCGACCTGGCCCGCCAGCCCGAGGTGGCCGACAACCCGCCGGCCTGAGCGGCTTCCGGGGGGCTGCAAACGGTAACAAGTCGGTGTGCAGAACCCCTTGGTTGCACCATTACTTCACGGCAGGATCAGTCGTTTCGGCATACACTGCTGCCCTGCATGTCGTGGCCACCTGACATCGGCACGCAACATGGCCCCCGCACAATGGGGCCATGCCCAGGGTGCATGGTTGTTCCAGGCCACGCCTTCCCTGCCCTTCTTTCCTGAATCACCCCAGAAATCCAGATGAACATCGTGATCCTGGCTGCCGGCATGGGCAAACGGATGAACTCCGACCTGCCGAAAGTACTGCATCCGCTGGCCGGCAAGTCCCTGCTCGGCCATGTCGTCGATACCGCCCGCACCCTCGACCCACAGCGGCTGGTGGTGGTGTATGGCCATGGCGGCGAGCAGGTCCAGGCCGCATTTGCCGGGCAGACCGACGTGCAGTGGGCCCTGCAGTCCCCCCAGCTGGGCACCGGCCATGCGGTGGCCCAGGCCGTTCCGATGCTGGTCGACGACGTGCCCACGCTCATCCTGTACGGTGACGTGCCGCTGGTGAAGGCCTCCACCCTGCAGCGCCTGGCGGAAGCCGCCAAGGGCGGCAAGCTCGCGCTGCTGTCGCAGCATGTGGCTGACCCCACCGGCTATGGCCGCGTGGTGCGTGACGCCGCCGGCAACGTCAGCCGCATCGTCGAGCAGAAGGACGCCGACGCCGAGACGCTGAAGATCAACGAGATCAACACCGGCATCCTGGTCTGCCCCACCCGGCCGCTCAAGCGCTGGCTCACGGCCCTGAAGAACGACAACGCCCAGGGCGAGTACTACCTGACCGACGTGATCGCCGCCGCCGTGGCCGATGGCACCGGTGTCGTCACGGCGCACCCCGACGCCGAGTGGGAAACGCTGGGCGTCAACAGCAAGACCCAGCTGGCCTTCCTGGAGCGTCGCCACCAGCGCAACCTGGCCGACCGCCTGACCGACAGCGGCGTCATGCTGGCCGACCCCGACCGCATCGACATCCGTGGCACGCTGGAATGCGGCCGTGACGTGTCCATCGACGTGGGCTGCGTCTTCGAGGGCACCGTCCGGCTGGGCAAGGGTGTGAAGATCGGCCCCAACTGCGTGCTGAAGGACTGCACGCTGGCCGACGGCACCCAGGTGCAGGCCATGTCGGTGATCGACAGCGCCGAGGTGGGCGCACAGGGCCGCATCGGCCCGTTCGCTCGCCTGCGCCCCGGCACGAAGCTGGGCGAGGACAGCCACATCGGCAACTTCGTCGAGCTCAAGAACGCCACCACCGGCACCGGCAGCAAGATCAACCACCTGTCCTACGTGGGCGACGCCGAGATCGGCTCGCGCGTCAACATCGGCGCCGGCACCATCACCTGCAACTACGATGGCGTCAACAAGCACAAGACGATCATCGAGGATGACGTGTTCGTGGGCAGCGACTCCCAGCTCGTCGCCCCGGTGACGGTCCGACGCGGCGCCACGCTGGCTGCCGGCACCACGCTCACCCGCGAGGCGCCCGCCGACTCGCTGACGCTGAGCCGCGTGCCGCAGACCACCCGGCCCGACTGGAAACGTCCGCAACGCAAGACCAAATGAATCTGGCGGCAGTCCGCCGCGCCAACCCGACAGCAACTAGAGAATCGAAACCATGTGTGGAATCGTTGGTGCCGTAGCACAGCGCAATGTCGTCCCCATCCTGATCGAGGGCCTGCGCAAACTCGAATATCGCGGTTATGACTCCGCCGGTCTGGCCCTGCTCGACCCGGAAGGCCACATGAACCGTGTCCGTGCCGTAGGCCGCGTGGCCGAGCTGGACACCCGCGCCAAGGAAAAGCACGCCGACGCCCCCACCGGCATCGCCCACACCCGCTGGGCCACGCACGGCGGCGTGAACGAGGGCAATGCCCACCCGCACATCTCCACGGGCTCCGACCTGCAGATCTCGGTGGTGCACAACGGCATCATCGAGAACCACGAAGAGCTGCGCAGCGCGCTCAAGGCCAAGGGCTATGAGTTCACCTCGCAGACCGACACCGAAGTGGTGGCACACCTGGTGCACTCGCTGGTGCTGGGCGGCCTGTCGCTGACTGATGCCGTGGCCAAGGCCATCAAGCAGCTGCACGGCGCCTATGCGCTGGCCGTCATCAGCAGCCGCGAGCCGGGCACCGTCGTGGGTACCCGCCGCGGCTCGCCCCTGCTGCTGGGCGTGGGCGGCGAAGGCTCAGGCAAGGGTGAGAACTTCCTCGCCTCCGACACCTCCGCCCTGCTGCAGGTCACCAAGCACGTCATCTACCTGGAAGAAGGTGATCTGGCCACGCTCACCTGCAACGGCTACACCATCCGTGACGCAGCGGGCAACGTGGTGACGCGCCCGGTGGTCGAGAGCCAGCTGTCGGCCGATGCGGTCGAGCTGGGCAACTACGACCACTACATGCAGAAGGAGATCTTCGAGCAGCCGGGTGCCATCGGCAACACGCTGGAGATGATCGAGTACGCCAGCTCGCTGCAACCGGGCCTGTTCGGCGCCGAGGCCGAAGAGATCTTCAAGCGCACCCGCCGCATCCTGATTCTGGCCTGCGGCACCAGCTATCACGCCGGCATGGTAGCCAAGTACTGGCTGGAATCCATCGCGCGCATCCCCACCGACGTGGAGATCGCCAGCGAATACCGCTACCGCGACCCGGTCCCGCAGGACGAGACGCTTGTCATCACCATCTCGCAATCGGGCGAGACGGCCGACACGCTGGCCGCCCTGCAGCATGCCAAGGGCAACGGCATGACCGACACGCTGTCGATCTGCAACGTGCCGGAATCGGCCCTCATCCGTAACAGCAAGCTGCGCTTCCTGACGCGCGCCGGTCCCGAGATCGGCGTGGCCTCCACCAAGGCCTTCACCACCCAGCTGGCCGCACTCTTCCTGCTCACCATCGTGCTGGCCAAGATGCGCGCCCACCTGACGCCCGAGCGTGAAGCCGAGCTGCTGGCCCAGATGCGTCACCTGCCGGCCGCCATGAAGCACGTGCTGGCCGTCGAGCCTGCCGTGAAGGAATGGGCCAAGCGCTTTGCCAAGAAGGACCACGCCCTGTTCCTGGGCCGTGACGTGCACTTCCCCATCGCCATGGAAGGCGCACTGAAGCTGAAGGAAATCACCTACATCCACGCCGAGGCCTATGCTGCCGGCGAGCTCAAGCATGGCCCCCTGGCCCTGGTTGACTCCAACATGCCGGTGGTGGTGGTCGCGCCGAAGGATGCGCTCATCGAGAAGCTGAAGTCCAACATCCAGGAAGTGCGGGCCCGCGGCGGCGAACTCTTCGTCTTTGCCGACCGCGACACCCACATCGAGCCGTCGGACTTCGTGCACGTCATCAACCTGGTGGACCATGCCGGTCCCCTGTCGCCGATCCTGCACGTGGTGCCGCTGCAGCTGCTGGCCTACCACGCCGCCCTGGCTCGGGGCACCGACGTGGACAAGCCGCGCAACCTGGCCAAGTCGGTGACGGTGGAGTAACTCCCTGGCCGGCACGGTGGTGCCGGCCACACCGCAGACAATGCGCAATGCAAGGTGCATCCCTCGGGGCCTTCGGGCCCCGATTGCATGGGGCTCCCCAACTTGCACGGCCTGCCACGAAGCGCTTTCATTCGGCTGACGTGGCTCCCCCAAAGAAAAACGGCTCCCGCAGGAGCCGTTTTTCTTTTGATGGTTCGTTCTGACAGGTCATCCGGTTTCCCGGAGAACCTGCCGCACTCACCCCTTCGCTGGCGGCTGCCCCTGCAGCATGCGGCGGGCATCCGCCTCGCTCAGCGCGTAGTCGAAGAACTGTCGGTAGAACGCCTGCACCCGCGCCGGCAGGTCATCGGCAGACAGCCTGTCCGGATGCAGCCGGGACAGGGCCCAGCGCAGTTGCAGGGTGATCTCGCAGCCATAGCGATCCCATGGGAACACGCCTTCCGGATTGGTGTGGAGCCGCCCGGCACGCACGGCGCCCAGCTGCGCAAAGCCCGCAGCCTTCTTCTGCCCGGCACTGCTGGCCGATTCGATGATCACGTCCGGATCCCACGCCAGCAGCTGCTCGACCGACACCGGCCTCAGGCTGCCCTCGATGGAAGCCGCCGCATTGATGCCGCCGGCCGCCTGGATCCACTCGTCGATGATGGTGTTTGATCCATCGACCAGCAGCTGCGGTTCCCACTGCGCGATGTGCAGCACGCGCGGGCGCTTTGCCTCGGAAATGCCGCTGCTGATGCGACGCACCTCGGCCAGCTCCTCATCCAGGTGCTTCAGGTAGCGCTGCGCACGCGCGGGCGCATCGTTGCCCAGCACCTTCGCCGTCAGCGCAATGCTGTCGCGCATCGACGAAAAGTCCTGGAAGACCGTCTTCACCACCCGGATGCCGGCGGCCTGCAGCTCATTGGCAGCCGGATCGGCCGGTGTGAGGAAGGCCAGCGTGATGTTGCGGGCCAGCAGGGATTCAGCCACGAAGCCGCCCTTCGGCGCATGGATGGCGTCATGCAGCGACGGCGCCACCTGGTACATCCAGGGCTTCTGCTTCGGCGCATTGACCGTGGCTGCAATGCGCTTCGTGGCGCCCAGCATCATCAGCACCGAGGCATGTGCCGGCCAGCCGTTGGCGATCAGCGCCTTCGGATCGGGGGCAGCGTCGGCCAGCGGCGTCACATCGCCCAGTTTCGCGGCGGCCTTGCCGGACGCAGCCTCCTTCGCGCTGGCCCTGCCAGCCCATGGCGTCATCGCGCCGGCCAACAGCCCCCCGGCGGCCAGCTGCAACAGCTGGCGACGGCGTGCATCGGCTGCAGCCATGCCGGGCGCAGTACGTGCCACACCCGAAGGCTGGCTGCCTACCGGCATCCCGCTGGCGACCGTCGGTGTGAACCCATCTTCCTTCCTGTCTTTCACGCTATCCCTCCTGTCCATGAGACAACGCCGGGATCGACCCTGACCCCGGCGCTGGAATCCGGTGCATGCCGTGCAGCACCCGATGACATCGTGGCCTTGGCGGCCACGAAAATGCAGGGACAAGGGCAGGACCCAGCGCAGCACGCTGCCCCGCCCTGTCGCCACTTACAGCGCGAACTGCACCGTCAGCATGGCCGAGCGCGGATCTCCCACGTCCGCCGTGGCATTGCCGTTGCCGCTGTAGCCGTTCAGGCCGCCAGCCACGATGTTGGTCCAGTAGCGCTGATTGGTGACGTTGTACACCGTCAGGCGCCAGGTGGTGTCATGCCCCCACAGCTGCTGTTCCCAACGGGCACCCACGTCCAGCCGGCCGTAGCCGCCGATCCAGTCGGTATTGGCGTAGTTGGCGGCACGGCGGTTCATGGTGATGAAACGTGCGTTGACGGAGAGCCCTGACACGGCACGAATGCGCATGTCGCCCATCAGGCTGGCCGTCCAGCCGCTCAGGCCCACGATCTTCTTGTCGCGGCTGGCGGCATTGGCCGAGGCCACCATGCGCGGATCCAGCCACGACACCATCGCGGTCATCGACAGATCCTGCGTGACGTTGCCGGAAATGCTGCCCTCGAAACCGCGGTTGCGCTGCTTGCCGGCCTCACGATAGACCGGCAGGTTGTTCAGCAGCGTACTGCTGTCGGTGAAGGCGAACGGCCGCTCGATCCGGAACAGCGCGACATTGGCGTCGAAGGCGTTCAGGCGCGTCTTGTAGCCCAGCTCCCACTGCTTGCTGCGGTACGGATCCAGCACCTCACCTTCGTTGGCCGTGCCCGTGGGGGCCGCGTCACCCGGCTGCAGCGTGTCGCCATAGCTCAGGTACACGCTGTTGACCGGATCGAAGCGATACATCACGCTGGCAAAGGGGCTGAGGCCGTGATCGCTGGAGCTGCGCGTGGTGGCGCCGGCGCGGTTGTAGTTGGTGAGCTTCATCCAGCTGTAGCTGGCGCTCAGCATCACCTGCCAGTTCGGGTCCAGGTCCACCGTGTCGGCCAGAATCAGCGACTGCTGGCGCTGGGCAGCGCTCTGATAGCGCTGCTTGAAGTTCGGCCAGTCGGGCTGGGCATACAGTGCCGGAGCCGCCAGGCTGGCCTGCCCCAGCGTGATGACGCGCCCTGCGCGCGGGTTGTAGTTGTTCCATTCAAAGCCGTTGTTGGCCACGGTGATGTCGTGCTGCATGCCCCAGGCCTGCACCTTGCCGTTCAGGCTGAGCTGGTTGCCGGTGACCGTGAAGCGGCTGGCCGCGACGGAGCTGCTGGTGGTGGCATAGTTGCCTGCCGCGCTGCGCAGCGTGTTGGTCACGGTCGTGCTTTCGCGGTCGGCAATCTGGCGCGACAGGCCCGCCGTCAGCTGCCAGCCCGAATCAAGGCGATGCAGCACGCGGGTGGTGATCGTGCTGGTCTCGTTGTTGTTGCCGGAATAGGGCTGACCATAACCCACCCGCTTCGGATCCACCGGAGCCGGGAACGGCACATTGGCCGCCACGCCAAAGCCGCCGACCTCGCCACGACGGACGTAGCGATAGTTGCTGGCATTGACCTGCCACTGCGTGCTGGGCGTCAGGTCGGCGTCCAGCGCCACACCCCCGAAGGTACGCCGACGGTGGCTGCCCTCGACGTACGATTTTCCCGTTTCCTGCAGCAGGTTCGCCCGCACCCGCCAGCGCTTGTCCGCCGTCAGCGGCGTCCACAGGTCTGCATGGATGGAAGGCGTGGCATGACTGTCGATGCCCAGGCGCAGCGTGTTGGTACCGGTGGTGCCTGCCCGTTTCTGCGTGAAGCCAAAGACCCCCGATCCCGTGGCCGGTCCGTACAGCGAACCCGCCACACCGTTCAGCACCTCGATACGTTCGAACTGCTCGGTGGGATAGTTGGTGGTGCTGACCATGTTGAAGCCGTCGACACGGCTGTTCTGGATCACGCTGCCCTGAACGCCACGTGTCTGCGGCCGGATCGTGTCGGCCTGCACCCAGGGCAGGTAGCGCAGCGCGTCCTGCACGCTGAAGTTCTGGTCATCGGTCATCTGCTCGGCGCTCACGGCCGACACCGAATAGGGCGTCGCCACGGAGTCACGCTCGCCCAGCGGCCCGACCTGAACCCGGCGCTGCGCCTGGCGGACTTCATCGGTGCCGGACGTACCCACCACCGAAACGCCGGGCAGCGTGGCCGTGTCTTCAACAGCGGTGGAATCCTGAGCGAAGCCACTGACCGGCGCGAACAGGGTGGCCATGGCCAGCACCAGCACGCGCGGCCGCCAGCCAAGACCGCCCAGGGAACGAGGCAACCGCTGCTGTCCGGCAGGGGCGGAAGAAGTGTTTTTCTTGGAAGTCATGATGAGGAGGAAAGGCGATCCGGGAAGCGGACCAGAAAAGACGGAGGGAAAACCCAGGAGAGAGAGGCCGGCAGCACCCCATGGGAGGGTCTGCCGGAAGAAGCAACCGGATGCACGCGCGAGGAAAGGACATCAGCCCCTCGGCGTGGCATGCAGGCAGGCCGCCACCGCCTGCTCGGAAACACCGTACAGCGCGGCCAGCGCCGCCGGCGTGGCCGTCTCGCGCGGGGGCCCCACGGCCACCATGTGGCCGCGTCCCAGCAGCGCGATGCGGTCAGCCACGCGCAGCGCATGCTCGGGCTGGTGCGTGGTCATCAGCACCGCCATGCCACCGGCACTCAGACGCTCCACGTGCTCCAGCACGCGGATCTGATTGCCGAAATCCAGGCTGGCAGTGGGCTCATCCATCACCAGCAGACGGGGCTCCTGCACCAGCGCACGGGCCACCAGTGCCAACTGGCGCTCGCCCCCGCTGATGGCGGTATAGATGCGCGGTGCCAGGTGCTCGATGCCCATCATCGCCAGGCAGCGTCGCGCCAGCTGCCGATCGGCCTCACCGGGCGAGGCAAAGCGCCCCAGGTGTGCAGCGCGCCCCATCAGCACCACTTCTTCCACCGTGTACGGAAACACGCCCACGCCAGCCTGCGGCACATAACCCACCCAGTGGGCGAAGTCGCGTCGGGACCACTGGCCCAGCGGCTTCCCGCCCAGCAGCACTTCACCGCCCAGCGGTGGCAGCAGGCCCAGCAGCGTGCGCAACAGCGTGGTCTTGCCACAGCCGTTGGCACCCAGCAGGCACAGCACCTCACCCGCCGACAG
>CAUVLK010000039.1:0-12046 GCA_963552635.1 uncultured Lautropia sp.
TCCACACTATCATTGAAGGGTACTCTGACAAAGAGATCGATCTGCGCAACGCATCTGAGCTTGATGCCGAAGGCCGAAAGAATGCCGTGCAGGACGACATCAAGCGCTGCGACTTGATCAGGCACTTCAACCAGCAACACTCATGAGGCAACAGCTTTCCGCTGGCGCCGCGTGGCAGCCCGATTCTCAGCAAACCGGGCTTCAACCTCCGCCGCCGGAATCAACCTTCCGGCGTTGGCCGAATCCAGCCCCGCCTGAACCTGTCGCCGGAACCAGGCGTCGTGTTCGGCAGCCTTCTGCTGCCGAACACGCGCTTTCATGTTGGCCATCACCCTGCCCAGCAGGATGGCATGGACATCACGGCTGCAACCCCTCCTGAGCGCAGACCTCGCGCACGCCGGGGTCGGCGGCCACGCGTTTCTGGAACTCGTCCAGGTGCTTCATCTGGCTCAGGTCCACGGAAAGGCCGTTGGCCCAGCGCAGGATGACATACAGGTAGATGTCGGCGACGGAGATTTCCTCGCCGCCCAGCCAGGCGTGGTTGGCCAGCTGGTCATCGGCCTGTTTCAGCATGCCGGCAATCTGGGTGCGGGCAGCCTGCTGCATGGCGTTCTTGACGGTCTCGTCTTCTGCCCAGGGGGGAGTGCGGAAGAGCTGGCCGAAGGCCTTGTGGACGTCGGCGTTCAGGAAGGCCAGCCAGCGCCATGCGCGGGCCTTGCCTTCGATGGTGTCGCTGCCAAAGAGCCGTGCTTCGGGGAAGCGTGCGTCCAGGTAGGCCAGGATGGCCACGTTCTGGGACAGCACCAGGTCGCCATCGACCAGCAGCGGCACGGCCCCCTGGGGGTTCATGGCCAGGTAGGCGGGTTCCTTGGTCTGGGCGTGGGTGACGGCTTTGGCCTCGTAGGGCTGGCCGATCCATTGCAGGGCGGTGTGGGGCACCATGGAGCAGGCACCCGGCAGGTAGAAGAGTTTCATGGTCATCTCCAGGGAACAGGGCCCACCCCGGCAGGAACGGGCCCTGGACAAATATCAATCTATGGCAGCGTTGACATTACCACGTTCCGGCGACAGTCCGGAGGTTGTTGCCCGGACGGCACGTGTTCATCGCGGCATGTTGCCAAAGCGTCCGCTGTTGAAGTCGGCAATGGCCTGACGGATCTCGTCACGGCTGTTCATCACGAAGGGGCCGTGGCCCACCACCGGTTCGTCGATGGGCTCGCCAGCCAGCAGCAGCACGCGGGCATCGCCTTCCAGCGCTTCCAGCGTCAGGCCGCTGCCCTCGCGGGTAAGCGTCACCAGTCGTCCTTCGCTCACGGCATGGCTATTGACGCGCACGGCACCGGCCTGCACCAGCAGCAGGGTGGTCCAGCCGGCCGGCTGGGGCAATGAAGCCTCGGCACCAGCCGGCAGGCGCACGTCCCAGACGTTCATGGGGGTGTGGGTCTGCGCCGGGCCGGTGTGGCCCTCCAGGCTGCCGGCAATGATGCGTGCCTGCCCTGCCCCGCCTGCCAGCGGCACGGACGGGATGGTGTCGGCGGTGATGCTCTGATAGCGCGCCGGCGTCATCTTGTCGCGGGCGGGCAGGTTCACCCAGAGCTGCACCATTTCGAAGGGGCCACCGCGCCGGCTGTAGGCGTCGGAATGGAACTCTTCGTGGATGATGCCGCCACCGGCGGTCATCCATTGCACGTCACCGGCACCGATCACGCCGCCCGCGCCGGTGGAGTCGCGGTGTTCCACTTCGCCGTCGTAGACGATGGTGACGGTCTCGAAGCCCCGGTGCGGGTGTGCGCCCACGCCCCGGCGATGGCCGCTGTTGGGGGTGAAGGACGTGGGGGCGGCATAGTCCATCAGCAGGAAGGGGCTGCGCTGTTCGGCGCCCTGCCCGTAGTCGAACATGCCGTGCACGGGAAAGCCGTCGCCCACCCAGTGGCGTCCGGGCTTGTCGCCCACGTGGATCACGGCCTTGGGGGTGGTGGCGATGTCTGCGGTGGTCGCGCCCGAAGCGGCAGCGTTGCCTGCGGTAGCGGCGCTACCCGGGGCACCGGCCAGGCCGGCCATGGGATTCACGGAGGTATTCGGGGTATGGAAAGTGGTGGCCGTCATCGTTATGCCCTCCAGGAGGGGCGTTTGCATGGACCGAATATCGGGGCGAACGATGCCGGGAATAAGAGGGGCTTCCCTCACCAGACCGTTTCAGAAATCGGAACAATAAAGCAGCTTCCAAGGTGCCGTCGCCTGTCCCGCGACTTTTCCATGCAGCTCATGCCGCCTAGCCGTCACAACCCGGTCCGATGGGTGAGCCGGCCGGCCCCCACCCGCGCCCCTTCGCCACGGTCCAGCCCCGGCCGGCGAGCCCTGCGCCCCACCTCGCCATCAGGCCCTTCACCGGCAAAACAGCACATTCACCAGATGAAGCCGATGGCGCGTTGATGCAAAATTCGGGGACGACTGAACAGGTACCCGATCATGGCTTCACCCGATTCCCAAACTCCCGCCGCCGACACCCCGGTGCGCGCCTTTCACTGGACGCTGAAGACCCAGGGGGTGATTGCCCCCGATGAGCGCCTGCCCTGGCCCCAGATGGTGGCCATGGGCCTTCAGCACGTGGTGGCCATGTTCGGCTCCACAGTGCTGGCACCGCTGCTGATGGGCTTTGACCCGAACATCGCCATCCTGATGTCGGGCGTGGGCACGCTGCTGTTCTTCCTGATAGTACGCGGCCGGGTGCCCAGCTACCTGGGATCCAGCTTTGCGTTCATCAGTGTGGTGATTGCCGCCACCGGCTATGCGGGCGTGGGGCCCAATGGCAACCTGCCGGTGGCGCTGGGCGGCATCATTGCCTGCGGCGTGGTCTATGTGCTGATCGGACTGCTGGTCAACGCGGTGGGCACGGGCTGGATCGAGCGGCTGATGCCGCCGGTGGTGACGGGCGCGGTGGTGGCCGTCATTGGCCTGAACCTGGCGCCGGTGGTGGTCAAGGGCGTGAGTGCCAACGAGTTCGACCGCTGGGTGGCGCTGCTCACGGCGCTGAGCGTGGGTCTGGTGGCAGTGTTCGCGCGCGGGGCCATCCAGAAGCTCCTCATCCTGGTGGGGCTGATGGTCTCGTATGTGCTGTACTGGGTGCTGACCAATGTGCTGGGCCTGGGCGCGCCCATCGACTTCACCCCGGTGGCGCAGGCTGCCTGGGTGGGCCTGCCGAAGTTCACCGCGCCGGCCTTCGAGGCCCGGGCCATCCTGCTGATCGCGCCGGTGGCGCTGGTGCTGGTGGCCGAGAACCTGGGGCACATCAAGGCGGTGTCGGCCATGACGGGCCGCAACCTGGACACCTCCATCGGACGTGCCTTCATCGGTGACGGCGTGGCCACCATCGTCTCGGGCACGGCGGGCGGCACGGGCGTCACCACCTATGCCGAGAACATCGGCGTGATGGCCGTCACCCGCGTCTATTCCACGCTGATCTTCGTGATTGCGGCGCTGGCCGCCATCCTGCTGGGCTTCTCGCCCAAGTTCGGTGCCGCCATCTCCACCATCCCGCCGGCCGTGCTGGGCGGCGTGTCCATCGTGGTGTTCGGCCTCATCACCGTGGCCGGTGCACGCTTCTGGGTGGACCATCGGGTGGACTTCAGCCAGAACGGCAACCTCATCGTGGCCGCCGTCACGCTGATCCTGGGCGCCGGCGACTTCAGCCTGCACTTCGGCAACTTCCAGCTTGGCGGCATCGGCACCGCCACCTTCGGGGCCATCATCCTGAACGCGCTGCTGAATCGCACGCGGGAGCAGTGAGATGAAGCCGGCCCGCCCGCTTTCCCCCGCCACTGACGGCCGGGAAGGTCTAGGGCCGGCCCGGACCATCGCCTAGGCGTTTGCCAGACGCAGGGCCATGCGACGCTCCACCTCATCATGAGGGATTGAGGGGCGCGGATCAGCCAGACTGACGGCAACCTGCTCTCGCAGCCATGCCGTGTAGTCAGCCTCCTGCTCGGGGGTATCGAACTCCGAGACGAGAGGATCAAAGGTCGCTGTCATTCGGTTCGCTCCATCGGTTGTCGATCAGTATGCCCGAACGATGCAGGCCGGTCCAGGAAGCCGGCCTGCGGCTGTTTGATGCGGCCGTGGACTGGACGCGGGGAGGTTCCCCTGAACTCGCAACACCCGCACCTGCACCCGCGCCGTGCCAGCCCTGACACCCATGAAAGACCGCCCGATCATCCTGTCGGGCGGCCTTCATTGGAAGGCAGGCATCACGACCGCCGCATGCTGGCGACTCATCCCTGCACGTCCCGCGCCCACGGCGCCTGCACCATCCGCTCGGCCAGATGATCGATGAAGCGCTGAACGCGCGCCGGGCGGCTGCGGCCCGGCGGCGTGACGATGTTCAGCGCCAGTGGCGCCACCTCCCAGTCGTCCATCACGCTTTCCAGTGCGCCCGACCGCAAGGGCTGCCAGGCCAGGAATTCGGGTTGCAGCGCCAGCCCCAGGCCGGCCAGCAGGGCTGGCTCCAGCCCCTCGGCGTTGTTCACCCGCAGGACCACCGGCACGGCCTGGCTGAATTCGCCATGGCGTGCATGACGGAAGCGCCAGTGGGCTCCTCTGCGTGAATACGCATACTGCAGCGCCCGATGATGCGCCAGTTCACTGGGGTGCGTGGGGCGGCCGTGCTGCCGGAAGTAGTCGGGCGAGCCTACCAGCAGGATGCGCACGCGGCATAGCTGCCGCGCCAGCAGGCTGGAATCCTGCAGGTTGCCGATGCGCAGGGCCAGGTCGAAGCGCTCGGCCACCAGGTCCTCGCAGCGGTCGCTGAACTGCACGTCCAGTTCCACATCCGGGTATTGCCGCATGAAATCGGGCAGCAGCGGCGCCAGATGGGCAATGCCGAAGGACATCGGCGCCGAGACGCGGACGATCCCCCGCAGGCTGCGGGCCTGTTCGGCCACTTCGGCCTCCACGGCCTCGCCCTCTTCCAGAATGCGCGCAGCCCGCTCCAGCGAGGCATGGCCGCTGTCGGTGAGTGTCACACGACGCGAGGTACGGTGAAACAGCACGGTCTTCAGCCGCTGCTCCAGCCGGGTGATGGCCTTGGAGACGGTGGCCTGGGATAGCGACAGCTCGGCCGCTGCGCGGGCGAAGGAGCCGCTCTGCGCCACCTTGGCGAAGATGGCCCAGGCTTCCAGGTCAGGGAGTCGGTTCATCGGGATTCGAGACAACAAAAACAGAAACGATGATATTCGATTCTTGCCATTCTCAAGATAGTCGCCGCTTCCTAGAATGGCGTCCTCGCAATCCGGAACACAGCCGGAACACTCAAGGAGGTCATCATGATCGAACGTCGTCCCTTCGATAGCCTTGGCGGCGCCAACCATGGCTGGCTGGATGCCAAGCACCACTTTTCCTTTGCAAGCTACCGGGATCCGGACCGGATGAACTGGGGCACGCTGCGCGTCTGGAACGACGACACCATTGCGCCGAACACCGGCTTTCCGCCGCATCCGCACGCCGACATGGAGATCATCACCTATGTGCGTGAAGGCGCCATCACCCACCAGGACAGTCTGGGCAACAAGGGGCGCACGGTGGCGGGCGACGTGCAGGTGATGAGCGCCGGCAGCGGCATCCAGCACGCCGAATACAACCTGGAGCCGGGCATCACTCGCATCTTTCAGATCTGGATCCTGCCCGAGCAGCGCGGCGGCCAGCCGTCCTGGGGCACCAAGCCCTTCCCGAAGGGCGAGCGCTCAGGGCAGTTCGTGGCGCTGGCCAGCGGCACTGGAACCGATGCTGACGCCCTGCCCATCCGCACCGACGCCCGCGTGCTGGGCGCCACGCTGAAGGCCGGCGAGACCGCCGAATACCGTTTCGACGGCGAAGGTCGCCACGGCTACCTGGTGCCGGCCATCGGCAAGGTGGAGGTGAACGGCGTGGCACTGGACGCCCGCGACGGTGCAGCCATCAAGGACGAGACGGTCATCCGCGTCACCGCCCTGGAAGACGCAGAGCTGGTGCTGGTGGATTCGGCACCGCTGAACTGAACCCGGCTCAGGCCGTGACATCCGCCTGTCGCGGCCAGCCGAACACGGCGTGCTCTCCCCGCGGCGATGCTCCTGTCAGGGCATCGCCGCCAGCGTCCGCCTCACCCCACCAGCATCACCCGGATGTCGTTGACGTTGGTGCCGGTGGGGCCGGTCATGACCAGATCAGCCAGCGCGGCAAAGAAGCTGTAGCTGTCGTGGGCGCGCAGGAAGGCGCGCGGGTCCAGCTGCTTATCCCGCGCACGCGCCAGCGTGTCGGGGGTGATGATGGCGCCGGCAGCATCCTCGGTGCCGTCGATACCATCACTGTCGGCCGCCAGTGCCCAGACGCCCTTCTGCCCGGCCAGGGCCAGCGCCATGGCCAGCAGGCTCTCGGTGTTGCGCCCACCCTTGCCGGCGCCGTCCGGCCCGATGGTGACGGTGGCCTCCCCCCCTGACAGCAGCACGGCCGGTGCGGCCAGCGGCTGGCCATAGAGCGCCGTGGAGCGTCCGATACCGGCCAGCACGGTGCCCATCTGTGCGGCCTCGCCTTCCAGCGCATCGCCCAGGATGAGCGGGGTCAGCCCCAGGGTACGGGCCTCATCGGCGGCCGCCTTCAGCGCCATCATCGGCGCAGCAATGATCTTCACCTCGGCGCGGGGATGCGGCGCGGCCGGTGTCATCGGTGTGGCCAGGATGGCCTGTGCGGCGGCGGGCAGTTCCATCCGGTAGCGGGCCACGATGGCCCGGGCCTCTTCGCGCGTGGCCGGGTCGGCAATGGTGGGCCCGGATGCGATGGCGGCCGGATCGTCGCCCGGCACGTCGGAGATGATGAGGGTGCACAGCCGCGCCGGCAGCGCAGCCTGCGCCAGCCGCCCGCCCTTGATGGCCGAAAGCTGGCGACGCAGCACGTTCATCTCGTTGATGGTGGCACCACTGGCCAGCAGGATGCGGTTGAGCGCCTGCTTGTCGGCCAGTGTCATGCCCGGCCCGGGCAGCGTGAGCAGCGACGAGCCGCCGCCGGAAATGAGCGCCACCACCAGGTCGTCGGGCCCCAGGCCCTGCACCGCCTGCAGGATGCGGGTGGACGCCTGCACGCTGGCCTCGTCCGGCACCGGGTGCGCCGCCTGCAGCACCTCGATGCGGCCGGCCGGCACCGCATGTCCGTAGCGGGTCACCACCACGCCCGAGACATCCACGTCCGGCCAGGCGGCATCCACGGCAGCTGCCATCACGGCAGCCCCCTTGCCCGCGCCCACCACCACGCAGCGCCCGCGCGGCTTCTCGGGCAGATGCCGTCGCACGGCAGCGGCCGGGTCGGCGCTTTTCACGGCGGCATCAAAGATGCGGCGCAGCGCAGCACGCACCCTTTCGTCGTTCCAGGTCGTGTTGTTGCTCATGGCTCCTCGCTCCTTCGGAAACGTTCTTCCACCATTTTGCATCATTACGCCCATGAAGATATTTATCCATTCACGCATTGACCGCACCGAAGGTACGCATGAACGCCCGGAACGCTGCGCCCATGCAGGCCCATGAAAATCCATGGGAAAAGCCCATGAAAAAACCCGGCTGCAGGAAAATCCCGCGCCGGGTTTTTCATAAGGGAAGCGAGCCGATTACTTGACGGCGATCTTCTCGCAAGCCTCGACGCACTTCAGGCACGACTCGTAGCAATCCTTGCACTCGACGTGGTGATCGATGTGCTCCTTGCAGGCGTCGGCGCACTGTTTGCAAGCCTCGATGCAGATCTTGGCCTGGACCGGGGTGAGCGGCGAGCGCTGGGCGGCCAGGCTCTGCAGGGCCTTGCACAGGGCCAGCATCTGGTTCACGGCCTTGGAGCAGGCAGCCATGCTCTGGTCGCCTTCACCCAGCAGGTTCAGGCAGTGGGCCAGGCACACTTCGGCGTGGGTGATGCACTCACCCGCAGCAGCCAGCACACCGGCGTACAGGTTGGGAGCGGAAGGCGCAGCGGCGTGCTTGCCATGGGCGTGGGCGCCATGGTTGTGTTCGGCAGCGGCAGCGGCCAGAGGCAGGGAAGCCAGCGAGGCGACAGCGGTGCTACCGATGAAGGAACGACGATCCATTCGGGTTCTCCTGTTGAGGGGGGGAATTTGAGATAACTGCTAGTAAGCGAGAGATCGAAGTTTAGCCAAGGAAGGCATTTCATGCAGGAAATACCTGTCACAGCCTGACAAATATGAAATCTCTGCCGACATGAAGGAAATGCGCCCTTTACGGGCGCGCCTGCAAGTGTGCCTGAAGCCTGGCTTCGTCCAGATGCCAGTGGCAGATCTCCACGTCACCGTCCAGCAGGACGGGCACCAGCTCGTTATAACGGGCCACCAGTGCCTCGTCGGCATCCACGTCGACAACCTCGATGTCGAAGCCGTGGGCCTCGCGCCAGGGCTGCAGCGCGTCCAGCATCTTCTGGCACAGGCTGCAGTAACTGCGCGACAGCAGCGTGAGCTTCATGCGGATGTGCCGGCTGCCGACGCATGACCCGCTGCTGGCGCGTCCACGGCGGGGGCTTTGGCGACATCGCCGTCGGCTGCGGCTTCACCCGTGGCCTGCGGGCGCTTCAGCGCCAGCCCCTTGGGCAGCGGGAAGGCCATGTTCTCCTGCACGCCTTCCAGCGGCCGCACGGACTTCACGCCCAGCTCGCGCAGGCGTGCCACCAGCTCGTCGACCAGGATCTCGGGAGCCGAGGCACCGGCGCTGACGCCGACACGCTTGCGCCCTTCCAGCCAGGCCGGGTTGAGCTGCGCAGCGCTGCCGATCAGGTAAGCCTCGCAGCCGTGGCGCTCGGCCACTTCGCGCAGCCGGTTGCTGTTGGAACTGGACGGGCTGCCGATGATCAGCACCAGGTCGCACTGCGGCGCCATGAACTTCACGGCGTCCTGGCGGTTCTGGGTGGCGTAGCAGATGTCCTGCTTCTTGGGCTCGTTGATCTGCGGGAAGCGCCGGCGCAGCGCGTCGATGACGGCGCGGCAGTCGTCCACCGACAGCGTGGTCTGGGTGACGTAGGCCAGCGACACGCCCTCGGGCACCTGCAGCTGCTCCACATCGGCCTCGGTCTCCACCAGATAGATGCCGTCATCGGCCTGGCCCATGGTGCCTTCCACCTCGGGGTGGCCGGCGTGGCCGATCATGATGACGTGGTGGCCTTCCTTGCGCATCTTGGCCACTTCCACGTGCACCTTGGTGACCAGCGGACAGGTGGCGTCGAAGACCTGCAGGCCACGACCGGAAGCCTCGGCCCGCACGGCGCGCGACACGCCGTGGGCGGAAAAGATCACCGTGGCGCCGTCAGGCACCTCGTCCAGCTCGTCGACGAAGATGGCGCCCTTCTCGCGCAGCGTGGAGACCACGTAGTCGTTGTGGACGATCTCGTGCCGCACGTAGATGGGCGCGCCATGCAGCGCCAGCGCCCGCTCCACGATGGTGATGGCGCGATCCACGCCGGCGCAGAAGCCGCGCGGCTGCGCCAGCAGCACGGCCTCTTCACCGTCGGGCAGCGGCGCGGCCAGCAGTGCCTCCACGTCGGCCTGCATCTCGGCCGGGCCTCCGGCCCCGCCCGGCTTGCGGTGCAGGTCCACGGCGGTCAGATCAGCCTCGTTCATCGTCCCCATTCAGAGCACCCCCAGCAGCTTCACCTCGAAGCGCACGGCCTTGCCAGCCAACGGATGGTTGAAGTCGAAGAGCGCGCCGGTCTCGTCCTGCTCCTTCAGCACGCCGGCAAAGCGGCTGCCATCAGGGGCGGGAAATTCCACCAGATCGCCGGGCTGATAGGTGCCGGCGTCGTCGGGCAGGCTGTCACGCTCAAGCAGTGCGTTGGAGACGCGCTGGATGAGATCGGGATTGCGCTGGCCGAAGGCCTCGCCCGGCGGCAGTTCGAAGATGCGGTGCTCGCCATCGGCCATTCCGACGAGGCAATTTTCCAGCACTTCAGACATCTGGCCGATACCCAGCTGCAGGGTGGCCGGCTTACCTTCAAAGGTGTTGATCACATCGGCGCCGTTTTCCGGCAGGCTCAGGCGGTAATGCAGCGTGAGAAACGACTGCGGCCCCACCCGGGCAGGCTCGGAAGCGGCAGGAGCACCTGAAGACAGGGAAGCAGACTCGGATGAAACAGAATCGTTCATGGATGACGGGCGCGTCCGCCCGGAAAGGAATGAGGGGGTGTCATGAAAGAACCGTACCCGACATTGTAGAAGACGACGGCCTGGCCACAACAGAGGCGGCCATGCTGGCGATGATCGGGCCGGACGGTTTTCTGCGCCGCGATCGGCACCCGCTGGACGGGGCGCCGCTTGCCCAGTGGCCCGAGGCCGAGCGCCCGCGCGAGCGGCTGCTGCGCCATGGGGCCGAGGCATTGTCCAGCGCCGAGCTGCTGGCCATCCTGCTGCGCACCGGCACGCGGGGCCAGTCGGCCGTGGGGCTGGCGCTGCAGCTTCTGAACCAGAGCAACCGGTCGCTGACCCGGCTGCTGTCCACTGAACCGGCGCAGCTGATGCGCATGGTCGGCCTGGGTCCGGCGCGGGCCACCACGCTGGCCGTGGTCATCGAGCTGGCGCGCCGGGTGGCCCGTGAACAGATGGAGCAGAACACGCTGCTGGACAACCCCGACGCGGTGCGCGAGTACCTGGGACTCACGCTGCGCGGGCTGGAGCACGAGGCGTTCGTGGCGCTCTTTCTGAACAGCCAGCACCGGCTGATCACGGCCGACATGATGTTCCGGGGCACGGTAAACCAGACGGCCGTCTACCCGCGCGAGGTGCTCAAGCACGCGCTGAAGCTCAACGCTGCCGCCGTGATCCTGTCGCACAATCACCCTTCCGGCCATCCCGAGCCCAGCGACGCCGATCTGTCGCTGACCCGCACGCTGCAGGCGGTGCTGGGCCAGGTGGACATCCGCGTGCTGGATCACATCATCGTGGCGGGCAGCCAGCAGTATTCGTTCTCGCAGCACGGGCTGCTGTAGGCAGCCGTGGCGCCATGCCAGCAGCCAACTTGTTCCGGGTTTCAGATCCGGCTATAATGCACGGCTTTAGTGGGCTCTGCACGTCCAGGCGGCGCAAGGTTATGTCGCGGGTGCCGGGCCTTCGTTCAACCTCTACAGACACCACGTGGTCTGGTGGCGCTTGGCCAGAAGAAGGTTGCCACTGCGGGCGGGTGCAGCCCTGCAGTCCCTGCCGGAGCACGGCAACGGGCCTGCGGCATCCCCCACCCGGTGCGCAGGCTCGGAAGGCACCCTTTTCCAGCGCATGGGCCAGCCACGCCGCAACAGGACAGGAACAGCATCATGGCAAAAGTCTGCCAAGTCACGGGCAAGGCCCCGATGGTCGGGAACAACGTTTCCCACGCAAACAACAAGACCAAGCGTCGTTTCCTGCCCAACCTGCAGCAACGCCGCCTGTGGGTGGAAAGCGAACAGCGCTATGTCCGCCTTCGCGTGACGGCTGCCGGCCTGCGCAAGATCGACAAGCTGGGCGTCGAGGCCGTTCTGGCCGAGATCAACGCCGCCAAGGCCTGATCCCCTCAGCCCGAACCGACCTCACCTCCCGGGAGAACCGACATGCGTGACAAGATCAAACTGGAATCGACCGCCGGTACCGGTCATTTCTACACCACCACCAAGAACAAGCGTACCCAGCCGGAAAAGATGGAAATCAAGAAGTACGATCCGGTTGCCCGCAAGCACGTTCCCTACAAGGAAACCAAGATCAAGTGATCCCGGTGGGCTGCCCCTGCGGCAGCCGTCCATCACCCGATCTGCAAGAACCGGCCCCGCGCCTCGCGCTGGCCGGTTTTTTGTTGCCCGCGCCAGCGTTGCCCGTTGCCCGTTGCCCGTTGCCCGTTGCCCGGATGACATGGTGACTGACCGCTGCGGTATGATGGCAAGGCGCGGTCTGCTTGGCAGAACCTTTGAGTGCACGCGGCCCGGGGCGGGCGCCCCGGGCGGGGCGGGGGTTGAAAAAAATGGGACCGGGGCCGGGCCCCCGCCCCCGGGGCCAGTAAAAAAACCGCACCCCCCCCCG
>CAUVLK010000040.1:0-11938 GCA_963552635.1 uncultured Lautropia sp.
GATCAGGGGAGTTTTCTGTGGATAACTTTGTGAGGGCAAATCCCGGCGGACTTGTCAAATTGAGAGGCTGTCATCTTTTCCAGCGATGCAGCAAGCCAACAAAGGATATAAGTCCTTGTAAAACAATGGGATAGCCGCCTTTCGGTGGCCAGTGGCTGACAACCCCCCAGCAACTGTCCAGGGTGTCTTTCTGTGGATAACTTTATGGATAAGTGAAAAAGACCTCGCGCTGCAAAGGCTGCCGTCACGTGCGGGCGCTCGAGGGGAAAGTCGTCTCGGCTCTCAAAGAGTCTCCGCGCTCAAAGAGCAAAAAAATGGGCGGCTGTCGCCGCCCGATGCCTGGTCTGAGGTGAGCCAGGCTCCATAGGGGTGTCCTGAGCTGGTGGAAGGCCCTTGGAAGGCGCTTTCCGTCGGCTGACGGGGTTTCCTGCAAGGGCTCCCGTCAGCCGGTCAGGACGGTCTTTCAGCTGCGTTTCATCAGTCCTTCACACGGTGACCGAACAGGCCGAAGTAGACGATGTAGCAGTAGCACGCAGCGGCCACCCAGAACGAGGGCAGCAGGCCCACCGTGTCAGCCACGACGCCCTGGAACAGCGGCACGATGGCACCCCCGACGATGGCCGTGGCCAGCATGCCCGAGGCCTGGCTGGTGTGCCGCCCCAGGCCACGGGTGGCCAGCGAGAAGATGGTCGGGAACATGATGGAGTTGAAGAAGCCGCAGGCCAGCAGGCTGTACATGGCCACGTGCCCACCCTGCGCGATGGCCAGCGAGATCAGCAGCACGTTCATCAGGGCGTTGAACGAGAGGTAGATCCCCGGCTGGATGATGTTGAGCAGGTAGCTGCCCAGGAAGCGCCCCACCATCGCGCCGCCCCAGTAGTAGGTCAGGTAATGGGCTGCGGTGGCTTCCTTCAGGCCCGCCACTTCCGGCAGACCCATCACGCTCACCAGCAGGCTGCCGATGGCCACTTCGGCGCCCACATAGCAGAAGATGCCCACCGTACCCAGCTTCAGGTGGTGGTAGTGCCAGGCGCTGCTGCGGTCGTCATGCGCGTGGGCCGAGACCTCCTGCGCAATCTTTTCCGCGGCCGGCAGCCGGATGAAGAACACGGTGATGGCCAGCAGGATCAGGACGCCCGCCAGAATCAGGTATGGCTCCTGCACGGATGCCGCTTGCCCCGCCTGATACTTGGCCAGGTCCGCGGCACTCATCGTCTTCTGCTGGTCCGCCGAGATGATCTCGGTGCTGAGGATGAAGAGGGCCCCGATGGAGGGGGCTACGGTGGTGCCCAGCGAGTTGAAGGCCTGAACCAGGGTCAGCGTGCGGGCTTCCTTGCCCGGTGGGCTGAGCAGTGTCACGTAGGGGTTGCCGGACACCTGCAGCAGCGTCACGCCGCTGGCCAGGATGAAGAGGGCACCCAGGAAGATGGGATAGGACTTGGAGCCTGCGGCCGGATAGAACAGCAGGCAGCCGGTTGCGGCGATCAGAAAGCCGCCGATCACCCCGTTCTTGTAGCCCAGGCGCGAGATGAACTTGCCGAAGGGGATGGAGGTGATGGCGTAGGCGGTGAAGAAGCAGAACTGAACCAGTAGCGCCTGCGCGTAGTTCAGCGAGAAGACTTCCTTCAGGTGAGGAACCAGGATGTCGTTCATGCAGGTGATGAAGCCCATCATGAAGAACAGACTGGTGAGGACGGTGAGGGCCTGGTTATTGTTCTGGTGCGGGCCGGCCTGCGGTGCCGCAGTGGGAATGGTTGCCATGGGCGGATCCTCGGTTGGTGGGCAGGGGAGGGACGGGGCTCCGAGGATCCCTTCAGGATGGACGGGATCCCCGGATGCCAGCCCTCAGTCAGGCGTCGACCTGATTGGACAGGGCGACGGCAGCACCGATCAGACCCGGGTTCTGGGCCAGCACGATGTAGACCGGAATGACGGCCAGGTAGCCTTCGAAACGGCCTTTGCTCTCGAAGCGGTTGCGGAACGGCGAGGTGACGAAATAGTCGATGAATCGACGGATGATGCCACCGCACAGGTAGACGCCGCCCCGTGCACCCAGCGTCAGGGCCAGGTTGGACGAGACGGTGCCCAGCATGGCGCAGAAGATGTCCAGGCTCAGGCGAGCGAGCGGCGACGAGCCGCTGAGCGCCTGCTTGCTGATCTCTGCCGCACTCAGCGGCGGGCGCTCGATGCCCTCGCGGTCGGCCAGCGCTTCATAGATGAGGGACAGGCCCGCGCCCGACAGGAAGCGTTCGGCTGAGACGTGGCCGTGCTTGCGGTTGGCGTACTGCCAGATGTGGATCTCGGTGTGATCGAACGGGCTGAAGCTGACGTGGCCCCCTTCGCCCGCCAGCGCGGTATATCCGCCCCGGCCGTTGGGGATGAGGCCCGAGACGCCCAGACCGGTGCCCGGACCGATGACGGCGATGGGGGCGTCTTCCACAGGGGCAGCTCCGCCCACCTGCAGCAGCTCGCGCTTGGGCAGGTGGGGAATGGCCAGCGCCTGTGCCGTGAAGTCGTTCAGCAGGATCAGGGTGTCCAGTTCCAGCGCTTGCCGGGTCGTCTCGATGGAGAACGCCCAGTGATGGTTGGTCATCTGCACCCAGTCGCCGATGATGGGGTTGGCGATGGCAATGGCCGCGTGCTTGATGAGGGGCTGACCGGCCTTCTCCAGATAGGCGCGGATGGCAGCGTGCAGGCTGTCATAGTCCTTGGTGGGCAAGGTCTCGATGTGCTCCAGCTCAAGCGGGGAAACTTCCAGTGCAAATCGGGCGTTGGTACCGCCGACATCGGCAACCAGTCGAGGCCAGTTGCCGTCTTTCTTGCTGGGTTTGGAAGTGGCCATGAGAACGCTCCTTGTTTCTTCTGTGCGCGAGGTTTCGGGAGGGCGCGGCAGCCATCGGGCCGCAATGCCTGCGGGTTGTGGTGGGCGGCCCGTGAGGAAAGAGGGGTAACGGGCAGCATGCAGGTCTGCCGTCTGTCGGTCGCCAGGCCCCGGGGGGCGCAAGCCGATTGACAGTCGGTTACGTCCCATTATGCGGCAGTTTCATATTGATCGCGCTGCTATTCCGCACAGAAAGATTGGCGTTAGAAAGTGGCGTCTGCCGAGGTGCGCCGACGTCCCGGACGGTAGGGGCCGGTTGGGTCACGCGGTCGCGCGTTGTGAGGGCGGGCGGGGCTTCCGGGGGGCTCAATGGGGGCCTTGGTGGGCGAGCTCAGGGGGCATTCAGGAGGCCATGGTGGTTTGATGGGTACGAGGTGCATGGGCGTGCATGGGTGGCCGTGCCCCGGATCGATGGGGGTGTGCTCCGAAGAGGGTAGGCAATCCCACGCTTCACACGCAGGTGTCGACACATGCGGTACCCACGCGATGGAGGAATGACAGGAGAGAGTCAGAGAAGATGGAACCGATGGGGCGCGGTACCCCACGCGATGGCGGAATGGCAGGCATGAAAAAGCCCGCGTTGCGCGGGCTTTCTGCGGGATGTGAGGGCAGCTCAGGCAAAGGGCGAGCGACGCAGCTTGCGGCTATGCTCGTGAACCGTCTCGACCAGCACCGAGACGTGCTCGGGCGGCGTGAACTGCGAGATGCCATGTCCCAGGTTGAAGATGTGGCCCCGGCCCGTGTTGGCCGCACCGTAGCTGTCCAGCGCGCGGATGGCCTGTTCACGCACCTGTTCGGGCGAGGTGAGGAGCGCCATGGGGTCAAGGTTGCCCTGCAGCACGCAGGTGGGCCCCACGCGCTTGCGGGCCGTGGCCAGGTTCATCGTCCAGTCGATGCCGATGGCATTTGCGCCGCTGGCGGCCAGGGCCTCCAGCCAGGGGGCACCACCCTTGGTGAACAGGATGGTGGGCACGCTTTCCAGCACCGTCTCGCCCTTCTCGTTGCGCTCCTTGCGGTATGGGGTGAGCTCGGACAGGATGCGGCGCATGTAGGCCAGCGAGAAACGCTGGTACGGTCCGTCGGCCAGGATGCCGCCCCAGGTGTCGAAGATCATGACCGCCTGGGCACCGGCTTCGATCTGGGCATTCAGGTAGTTCGTGACGGCCCGTGTATTGATCTCCAGCACCCGGTGCAGCAGGTCGGGGCGCTGGTACATCATCGTCTTGATGGTGTGGAAGTCGGTGCCGCCCCGGCCTTCCACCATGTAGCAGGCCAGCGTCCAGGGGCTACCGGCAAAACCGATCAGCGGAACGCGGTCATCCAGGGCCTGGCGGATGGTGCGGACGGCGTCCAGCACATAGCCCAGCTCCTGGACCGGATCCGGCGCGAAGAGCGCCTTCACGTCGTCCTCGTGCCGGATGGTCTTCTCGAAACGGGGACCTTCCCCCTGCTGGAAGCTCAGTCCCAGGTTCATCGCATCCGGAATGGTCAGGATGTCGGAGAACAGGATGGCGGCATCCAGCGGGAAGCGCTCCAGGGGCTGCAGCGTCACTTCGCAGGCCAGCTCGGGCGTCTTGCACAGCGCCATGAAGCTGCCCGCCCGGGCACGCGTGGCGTTGTACTCGGGCAGGTAGCGCCCGGCCTGACGCATGAGCCACACCGGCGTGTAGTCGGTGACCTGGCCCCGCAGGGCGCGAAGGAAGGTGTCGTTCTTCGTGGACAAAATCAGCGTGACCGATATCTGCGAATGGTTTGGATCTGGGCGGTGACCGCCGCCAGTTCGGAGTGGGCACGTGCCAGGTCCATCTTGGACTTGGCGTTGGTGAGTGCTTCCTCAGCCGCACGACGGGCCTCGTTGGCACGCGCCTCGTCGAGGTCGTTGCCGCGGATGGCGGTGTCGGCCAAGACGGTGACCATGTTCGGCTGCACCTCCAGGATGCCGCCGGCAACGAAGATCAGCTCGTCGCGGTTCTCGCCCGGCACCCGGATGCGCACCGCACCGGCCTTGATGCGGGTGATCAGCGGGGTATGGTTGGGATAGACACCAAGCTCACCGACCTCGCCGGGCAGCACGACGAATTCGGCTGCCCCGGAAAAGATCGACTCCTCGGCGCTGACCACTTCGACTTGAATCGTGTTCATGACGTATGGGTTCTCGCGGGTCAGGTGGGACGATGCGGCTGATGGCATGAAGGATCTTTCGGTTCGCCCCGAAGGCCGGCCTGTGAAAGCCGGGTCTTCGGTGGCGTTGTTCGAAGCATCCTTTGCGTGCCAGATTCAGCCGACATCGCCGTTTTCATCGAAGTGGCTGCTTACTTGGCGAGTTTCTTCGCCTTCTCGAACGCCTCGTCGATGCTGCCCACCATGTAGAACGCACCTTCCGGCAGCTCGTCGCATTCGCCGTCGATGATCATCTTGAAGCCGCGGATGGTTTCCTTCAGCGGCACGTACTTGCCAGGTGCACCGGTGAAGACCTCGGCCACGTGGAACGGCTGCGACAGGAAGCGCTGGATCTTCCGGGCACGGGCCACGGCCAGCTTGTCCTCGGGCGACAGCTCGTCCATGCCCAGCAGGGCGATGATGTCGCGCAGTTCCTTGTAGCGCTGCAGGGTGGCCTGCACGCCGCGGGTGACGTTGTAGTGCTCTTCGCCAATGATGTTGGGGTCGATCTGGCGCGAGGTGGAGTCCAGCGGGTCCACAGCGGGGTAGATACCCAGCGAGGCGATGTCCCGGGACAGCACCACGGTGGCGTCCAGGTGGCCGAAGGTGGTGGCCGGCGACGGGTCGGTCAGGTCATCGGCAGGCACGTACACGGCCTGGATGGAGGTGATCGAGCCGGTCTTCGTGGAGGTGATCCGCTCCTGCAGGCGGCCCATCTCCTCGGCCAGCGTCGGCTGGTAACCCACGGCGGACGGCATCCGGCCCAGCAGAGCGGACACCTCGGTACCGGCCAGGGTGTAACGGTAGATGTTGTCGACGAAGAAGAGGATGTCACGGCCTTCGTCACGGAAGCGCTCGGCCATGGTCAGGCCGGTCAGCGCCACGCGCAGACGGTTGCCCGGGGGTTCGTTCATCTGACCGAACACCATGGCCACCTTCGACTGCGACAGGTCGTCCTGCACGATGACCTTGGCGTCCGACATCTCGTGGTAGAAGTCGTTACCCTCACGAGTACGCTCACCCACGCCGGCGAACACGGACAGACCCGAGTGCTCCTTGGCGATGTTGTTGATCAGCTCGAGCATGTTCACGGTCTTGCCCACGCCGGCGCCACCGAACAGACCGATCTTGCCGCCCTTGGCAAACGGACAGATCAGGTCGATCACCTTGATGCCGGTTTCCAGCAGCTCCACCGACGGCGACAGCTCGTCGAACTTGGGTGCCGGCTGGTGAATACCGCGATGCTCTTCGGTCTGGATCGGACCACGCTCGTCGATCGGGCGGCCCAGCACGTCCATCACGCGGCCCAGCACGGCGGGGCCCACGGGCACCTGGATGTTGGCACCGGTGTTCTTCACCGGCATGCCGCGGCGCAGGCCGTCGGACGAGCCCATGGCGATGGTACGGACAATACCGTCGCCCAGCTGCTGTTGAACTTCGAAGGTGAGGCCCTTCTCGGCGAGCGAGTCGCCGGATTCCTCCAGGACGAGCGCGTCGTAGACCTTGGGCATGGCATCGCGCGGGAACTGGATGTCGACGACGGCGCCGATGCACTGAACGATATGACCTTGTGCCATGGGAATTCCTTTGAATACTGTACGTTGATCGGTCGGGGACGTCGTCGGTCAGACGGCCGCAGCGCCGCCGACGATTTCACTGAGTTCCTGCGTGATGGCTGCCTGCCGTGCCTTGTTGTAGGACAGCTGCAGCTCGTTGATGATCTTCTTGGCGTTGTCCGAGGCGGCCTTCATGGCCACCACCCGGGCACTGTGCTCGGATGCCATGTTCTCGGCCAGCGCCTGGTAGATCAGTGCCTCGATGTAGCGCACCATCAGTTCGTCCAGCACCGCCTTCGGGTTGGGCTCGTAGAGATAGTCCCAGGAGTAGCCCGGATCGGGACGGTCGAGCTTGCCCTCGGGCAGCGGCAGCAGCTGCTCCACGACCGGCGTCTGCGTCATGGTGTTCACGAAGCGGGTGTAGGCCAGGTACACCGCGTCGATCTCGCCTTTCAGGAAGTCGTCGATCTGGACCTTGATGATCGGGACCAGCTTCTCGATGCGCGGCGTGTCGCCGGGCTGCACAAGCTGCGAGACGATCTTCACCCCGGCACGGTACATGAAGCCCATGCCCTTGGAGCCGATGGTGGTGGCCTGCACGCCGGCACCCTGTGCGTGAAGCTCCTGCATCTTGTGGGTCACCGCCCGGAAGATGTTGGTGTTCAGACCGCCGCACAGCCCCTTGTCGCTGGTCACCAGAATGATGCCGGCCTTCTTCACCTTGTCACGCTTCTGCATGAACGGGTGGACGTACTCGGGGTTGGCGTTGGACAGGTGCGCCGTGATGTCACGGATCTTCTCTGCGTAGGGCCGGGCCTGCCGCATCCGGTCCTGTGCCTTGCGCATTTTCGATACCGAGACCATTTCCATGGCCTTTGTGATCTTTTGCGTGTTCTTGACGCTCTTGATCTGGTTTCGGATCTCTTTGCTGCTTGCCATAGTGGAGAAACTCGTTGGCGCGCCGCTTGCGCGGCGCGCGGTTCAGCCCGCAGGCTGGGGGACGAAGACGTTCTTCAGAATGCGCCGTTCTGCTTGAAGTCCTTCAGGACTTCGTGCATCTTGGCCTCGACATCCTTGTTGAATGCCTTGTCGCGTTCCAGCTGGGCCACGAAGTCGGGGTACTTCGTCTGCACGTAGTCGTGCATGGCCTTGTCGGCGGCCAGCACCTTCTCCACGGGGATGTCTTCGTAGTAGTGGTTGTCGGCGGCGAACAGCGTCAGCGCCTGCTGCCAGACCTGCAGCGGGGCGTACTGGGCCTGCTTCATCAGCTCGGTCACCAGACGGCCATGGTCCAGCTGCTTGCGGGTGCTCTCTTCCAGGTCGGAAGCGAACTGCGCGAACGCAGCCAGCTCACGATACTGGGCCAGCGCAATACGCGAACCACCGGCCAGTTTCTTGATCAGGCCCGTCTGAGCGGCACCACCCACCCGCGACACCGAGATACCCGGGTTCACGGCAGGACGGATACCGGCGTTGAACAGATCGGTTTCCAGGAAGATCTGACCGTCGGTAATGGAGATGACGTTGGTGGGCACGAAGGCCGACACGTCACCTGCCTGGGTCTCGATGATCGGCAGGGCCGTCAGCGAGCCGGTCTTGCCCTTCACTTCACCCTTGGTGAAGTTCTCGACGTACTCCTCGTTCACGCGGGCAGCGCGCTCGAGCAGACGCGAGTGCAGGTAGAAGACGTCACCCGGGTAGGCTTCACGGCCCGGCGGGCGGCGCAGCAGCAGCGACACCTGACGATAGGCCCAGGCCTGCTTGGTCAGGTCGTCATAGATGATCAGGGCATCCTGGCCGCGGTCGCGGAAGTACTCACCCATCGTGCAGCCGGCGTAGGGAGCCAGGTACTGCATGGCAGCGGACTCGGAAGCGGTCGCGGCCACGACGATGGTGTATTCCATCGCGCCGAACTCTTCCAGCTTGCGCACCACGTTGGCGATGGTGGAGGCCTTCTGGCCGATCGCCACGTAGATGCAGATCAGGTCCTTGCCCTTCTGGTTGATGATGGTGTCGATGGCCACGGCCGTCTTGCCGGTCTGGCGGTCGCCGATGATCAGCTCACGCTGGCCCCGGCCGATGGGCACCATGGCGTCGATGGATTTCAGACCGGTCTGCACCGGCTGGGACACCGACTGGCGGGCGATGACGCCAGGCGCCACCTTCTCGATCACGTCGGTTTCCTTGGCGTTGATCGGGCCCTTGCCGTCGATGGGCTGACCCAGCGTGTTCACCACGCGACCGATCAGCTCGGGACCGACGGGCACTTCCAGAATGCGGCCGGTGGTCTTGACGACGTCGCCTTCGGAGATGCTCTCGTATTCACCGAGGATCACCGCGCCGACCGAGTCGCGCTCCAGGTTCAGCGCCAGGCCGTAGACGTTGCCCGGGAACTCGATCATCTCGCCCTGCATCACGTTGGAGAGACCGTGGATCCGGCAGATGCCGTCGGTGACCGAGATGACCGTGCCCTGGTTCCGGGAGTCAGCCGAGACCTCAAGGTTCTGGATCTTGCTTTTGAGCAGTTCGCTGATTTCAGCGGGATTGAGCTGCATGAAGGGAACTCCTTATTTCGTCAGGGACGCGGCCAGCTGGGAGAGCTTGCCACGCACGGATGCGTCAATGACTTCGTCGCCTATCTGGATGGAGACGCCGCCAATCAATTCGGGGTTTACGGTGGTGGTGGCCTTGATACCCTTGCCGAAACGCTTCTTGAGCGTGTCGACGATGGCGGCCTTCTGGGCGTCGGTCAGCTCAAAGGCCGACTCGATGGTCGCCTCCAGCACGTTCTCGTGCCGGTCACGGCTCTGTTCGAACAGGGCGGCGATGTCGGGCAGCTGGGCAAGACGGCCGTTGTCGGCCAGGACCTGCACGAAGTTCTTCTGATGCTTGTCCAGCTTGCCGGCGGCTTCGGAAACGATGGCGGCGGCCTGGGCGCGGTCGATGTTGGGATTATCCAGAAGCTCGTTGGCGACGTCAGCCTTCATGACGGTGGCCAGGCGCGAGAGTGCGCCCGACCATTCCTTCACTTTCTTGGTTTCTGCCGCGAGCTTGAATGCCGCCTCCGCATAGGGACGGGCAATGGTCAGTGCTTCCGCCATGGTTCTTGGGCTTAGCGCAGCTCGTTTTTCAGGTTGGACAACAGATCGGCGTGTTGCTTGGCGTCGATCTCCCGCTTGAGGATGCGCTCGGCACCGCTGACGGCCAGTTGGGCGACCTGATCACGCAGCTGGTCGCGGGCACGCTCGGCAGCCAGTGTGGCTTCCTCGGCGGCGGACTTCTGGGCGGCGGCAATGATGCGAGCAGCCTCGGCACGTGCCTGGTCGATGAGTTCGGCAGCCTGCTTGTCGGCGCTGGCGCGAACTTCGACAGCCGTGGCGCGAGCCTTCTGCATTTCCTGTTCGACCCGTTTCTCGGTGGCCTGCAGCTCCGCCTTGGCCTGGTCGGCAGCTGCCAGACCGGCTGCGATCTTCTTGCTGCGTTCATCCAGTGCCGCAGTGATGGGCGGCCAGATGAACTTGGCGGTGAACCACCAGAGCGCCAGGAAGATGAAGCATTGAACGATGATCGTGGCGTTGATGTACACGCGAGATTCTCCGTATCAACTATTGATACCTAAAGCGGCATGGTGGCTGCCCCATGGCAGCCACCGTCTGCCTGCTTCTCTCAATCTACCGTTCCGATGGTGTCAGGCGGCGAAGGGGTTGCCGAAGGCGAACAGCATGGCGACACCCACGCCGATCAGGAAGGCCGCGTCGATCAGGCCGGCCAGAACGAACATGGAGGTCTGCAGTTTGCCCATCAGTTCAGGCTGGCGGGCGGAGCCTTCCAGGAACTTGCCACCCATCAGGGCGATACCGATCGAAGCGCCGAGAGCACCCAGGCCCACGATGATGCCGCAGGCGATTGCGACGTATGCTGCATTGGTCATGAAAGACTCCTCAGTCGAGACAGACAAAGAAAGGTTGAGAGAGACAGAAAAGAACCTGCGCGAGGCAGGGGACTGGGGTGTGCGGCGGGCCGGGCCTGGCGCGCACCCCGGTTCACTTTACACGCCGCTCAGTGAGCGTCGTGGGCCTGACCCAGGTAGATCAGGGTGAGCATCATGAAGATGAAGCCCTGAAGCACGATGATCAGGATGTGGAAGATGGCCCAGATCAGGCCCAGCACGAAGTGCAGGCCGGCACCCCACCAGGTGGCCAGGGCGCCCAGCAGGGCCAGCAGCATGAACACCATCTCGCCGGCAAACATGTTGCCGAACAACCGCATGCCGAGCGACACGGTCTTGGAGAGGTACTCGATGATCTGCATGGCGAAGTTGCAGACCCAGAGGATGGGCTTGAAGATGAGGCCGATGCCGCTGTTGCCGCCCGAGCCGAACGGGGCGGAGACCAGCTCGCCGAAGAAGTGCGCCTTCTTGATCTTGACGCCGTAGTAGAGCGAGGCCAGCAGCACGACGATGGACATGGCCAGCGTGGCGTTCAGGTCCGCCGTGGGCAGGATGCGCTGATAGTGCGAGATGCCCAGGCCGGAGACGATGGCGGGCACCAGGTCGACCGGAACCAGGTCGAGGGTGTTCATGAAGACGATCCAGACGAAGACCGTCAGCGCCAGCGGGGCGATGTAGCGGATGTCGCCGTGGATGATGGAGCGGGCCTGTTCGTTGACGTATTCGACCAGGAACTCGATGGCCCCCACGAAGCGGTTGGGCACGCCGCTGTTGACGCGACGGGCGACCATCCACATCAGGCCGCAGGCCAGGACACCCATCAGGACGGACCAGAAGATGGTGTCGTAGTTGATGATGGAGAAGTCGACGATGGCCTTCTGCGGATGACCCGAAGAGTTGGCACTACCGAGGTGGTGAACGATGTATTCGGCCGCATTTGCGGGGCCATGTGTGCCTTCTGTCGCCATCTTGGTATGGGGGTAAGTGTTTCAGGAGCCAGGCGTGGTGTCACCATGGACACCCTGCTCGGCATGGATTCGATTCTCTCGGCGTCGGGAAAGTGCCATCAGCCACGGGGCATGCAAGGCCGCGATGATACCCAACAGCAATGCTTCCCAATGCGCCGGCGTCAGCCATCTGACGATAGCCATCAGGCAAAACAATGTCAAGGCAAGCTTGAGGAACTCCCCCAGCAGGAAGGCCGCAACAAATGCCTGTGACGACTGTCGTCCTGCCCGCGTGAGCAGACGGGCAAACAGCACATTGGGAAGTGCACAGGCCAGCCCGCCCAGCAGGATGTCCCGGGCGCCCGGGGCGCCCCAGTACAGACTGCCCAGAGCAGCGCCGAGACGACGCCTTCGAGGATGAACGGCAGTTCGATGAAAAAGTTCG
>CAUVLK010000041.1:0-11915 GCA_963552635.1 uncultured Lautropia sp.
ACTCCGGCAGAAGGCCCGTGGCTGAAGGTACCGCATGACGACCCCGTGGCATCGATGCCTGCGTGGTGTGGCTGCTGTGGCGACCTGCAGGGTCCGGATGTCGATTGAAAGGGGTTTTCATGGCAAGAGAGGGGATTCTTGGAGCGTGGTCACGGCTGAATCTGGTGGCCCGCATCGTCATCGGCCTGGTGCTGGCCGTGGTAGTGGCGCTGGTGACCCGGCATTTTGGCGGTGGTGCCGAAGGCTGGGACGCCGTGATCGAACGGACGGGAGCCCTGCCGGCTGGTTGGCCTTCGGACGTCATGGCAGGGGCCGAGCTGTTGGGTGACCTGTTTGTCGGCGCGCTGAAGGCGGTGGCACCGGTCCTGGTGCTGGTGCTGGTGATGGCGGCCATTGCGCAGCATGAGCATGGGACCGAGACGAACATCCGCCCGATCCTGGTGCTGTATCTGGTGGGAACCTTCGCGGCTGCGCTGGTGGCGGTGGCCGCCAGCTTCATGTTTCCGTCGAACCTGTCACTGGAGGGCGTCAAGCATGCCACCGAGGTGGCGCCCGGCGGTATCGGCGTGGTGCTGAAGGACGTGCTGATGAAGCTGGTGAGCAACCCGATCAAGGCGCTGCTCGAGGCCAACTACATCGGCATCCTGGGCTGGGGCGTGCTGCTGGGGCTGTCGTTCCGTCATGCCAGCGAGCATACACGGACGATGCTCAATGACGCGGCCGAGGCTGTGTCCAAGGTGGTGCGTTTCGTGATCGGCTTTGCCCCGCTGGGCATCCTGGGCCTTCTGCTGGCCACGCTGCTGTCGCCAGATGGCTTCACGAAACTGCAGCAGTACCTGCACCTGCTCCTGGTGCTGGTGGGCGCGATGCTGTTCGTGGCGCTGGTGGTCAATCCGCTGATCGTCTTCAGCCAGACGCGCCGCAATCCCTATCCGCTGGTATTCACCTGCCTGCTGGAAAGCGGCATTCCGGCCTTCTTCACCCGCAGCTCGGCGGCCAACATTCCGGTGAACATGGCACTGGCCAGGAAGCTGAACCTGCATGAGGATACCTACTCGATCTCGATCCCGCTGGGCGCGACGATCAACATGGCAGGGGCTGCCATCACCATCACGGTGCTGACGCTGGCGGCGGTGAACACGTTGGGCATCCAGGTGGACTTCGCCACGGCGCTGCTGCTGAGCATCGTGGCCACGCTGGGCGCCTGCGGCGCTTCGGGGGTGGCGGGTGGTTCGCTGCTGCTGATCCCGATGGCCTGTGCGCTTTTCAGCATCGACAACGACGTGGCGATGCAGGTGGCCGGTGTGGGCTTCATCATCAGCGTGATTCAGGACTCTTCCGAGACGGCGCTGAACTCGTCGACCGACGTGCTGTTCACGGCGGCGGTGGACCAGGCGCACAAGGCCTAGGCCCGGAAGAGGTGAATGGCCCCGGGGAGGTTTTCGGGCCAGAGGCGTCCACCTGTCTGCACCCTGTGGCAGGTTTCGGCGGACACACAAAAAGAAGGGGCGATGCCTTCCGGCATCGCCCCTTCTTCGTTGGATGCAAGGTCAGGGCTCTGCATCCGGAACCTGGATGAAGGCGGGGCCGATCATGCCTGCCGCCGCCGCCCCTGCCAGGATTTCTGGCCTTACTGGATCTTGGCCGAAGCGCGCAGTTTCTCCTGCAGGGCCTGGATCTTCTGACGCTCCAGCTGCTGTTTCAGCTGGGGCTTGACCTGGTCGAACGGAGGCGGCTCGGCGGCACGCACGTCGTCGAGCTGGATGATGTGGTAGCCGAACTGGGTCTTGACCGGGATGACGGTGTATTCACCCTTCTTCAGCTTGGTCATCGCCTCGGAGAACTCCTTCACGAAGGTGTCGGGCGTGTTCCAGCCCAAGTCACCGCCGTTGGCGCCCGATCCGGGGTCCTTGGACAGCTTGGCCAGCGACTCGAAGCCCTCGCCCTTCTTCAGGCGCTCGACGATCTGCTTGGCCTCGTCCTCGGATTCGACCAGGATGTGGCGGGCCTTGTATTCCTGGGCGCCGCTCTGGGCCGAGTCCTTGACGAGCTTCTCGTATTCGGCCTTGACCTCGGCGTCAGTGACGGGCGACTGCTTCAGCTCGTTGGCGATGAGGGCGCGGATCAGCACGTCCTGGCGGATCTGCTCCAGCTGCTGCTTGACCTCGGGGGTCTTCTCCAGGCCGCGCTTGTCGGCTTCCTGCACGAACAGCTCGCGGGTGATCAGCTCGTCGCGGATCATCTTGCGGGTTTCGGGGGTGTCAGGCCGGCCTTGCTGGGCCAGGATCTTGACGAACTCGTCGACGCGCGAGGAGGGGATGGCCTTGCCGTTGACGACGGCGGCATTCTGCGCCATGGCAGGGCTACCCAGCAGCAGGCCGGCCGACAGCAGGGCGGCTGCACCGAGGGTGCGCTTGGAGAAAAGACCGGAAGAGGATTGGGTCATATTCGGTTCCAGAAAGAAATCGGGTTGGAAGAACGAACCGTGGTCGGTCCTTTCCTAACGGGTGCGGGGCCGACACGTTGACAGGAGCCATGCGCCGGATGCGGGAAAGTTCAGCCGGCAAGGCAGCTTCGCCCTCAGTTGCCGGGCACCTCGGCATGGATGCTGAGCGCATGGATGCGGTGCGGCATCCAGTCGGCGACGGCATCATACACCAGCCGGTGTCGGCGCACGGTGGGCAGCCCGGCAAACACCGGCGAGACCAGCGTGACGGCAAAATGCCCGGCCCCGCCAGCGGCACCGGCGTGGCCTCTATGATGATGGCTGTCGTCCTGAACGGTAATGTGGGCGTCGGGAAAATGTTGTTTCAGACGTTGCAGGAGTGCTTCAGACGTTGGTTTCATCGGACGGGTCTTCCTGAATGTGGCGGCTGAGATAGAACCCCTGGGCGAGGATGAACACCAGCGTGGCGCCGGTGGTGCCGAAGAGCTTGAAGTTGACCCAGGTTTCGGTGCTGAACTGGTAGGCCACGTACAGGTTGACGATGCCCATCAGCGCAAAGAATGCACACCAGGCCAGGTCCAGACGTTTCCAGACGGGGTCGGGCAGGCGCATCTGCTTGCCCATGAGCTGCCGCAGCGGCGCCTTGCCCAGCAGCGAGGCGATGCCGAGGGCTGCGGTGAAGCACCAGTACAGGATGGTGGGCTTCCACTTGATGAAGGTCTCGTCGTGCAGCAGCAGCGTCATGCCGCCGAAGACGACGATGATGGCGAGCCCCACCCATTGCATGGTGTCGATCGGACGCCGCCGGAACAGCAGCCAGCCGATCTGGGCCGCACTGGTGGCGATGGCCACGGCGGTGGCGACGTAGATGTCGGCAAGCCTGAAGGCAACGAAGAACAGGATGACCGGCAGCAGGTCGAACAGCCATTTGTTTTTCATGGGGTTTTCATGAGCAGGGCAGCAGCGGGAACAGGAGGGGATGATAAAGGAGCGGGAGGGTCTGCCCGACAGGTGGGGGATGCTGTGGCCAAATCAATGTTGAATCAATGCAATAAAGTATAACTGTTTGTTCGGTTGCAAGAAATATTGCTTATTGTGGCGTTAGACTGCCCCCATGAAAAGAAGCATGCTCTCCAGGCGGGATCTGGACTTCCTGCTCCATGAATGGCTGAATGTCCAGTCGTTGTGCGACCGCGCGCGTTTTGCCTCGCTGCGTCGCGACCATTTTGATGCGGTGCTGGCACAGGCGTCGCGACTGGCCCGTGGATGTCTGGCGTCCGCCGATCGGCAGCTGGATGAACAGGAACCTCGACTGACCGCCGAGGATATCTGGACACCGCCGGTGCTGTCCGAGGTCATGGTGGCGGTTCGCGATGCGGGATTGCTGGCCGTGTCGCAGGACCGGGCACTGGGGGGCATGCAGCTGCCGGTGCTCATCGAGAAGACGGTCACGGCCTGGCTGTTTGCCGGCAGTGCCGCTGCCACGGCCTATCTGTATCCGTCACAGGCCGGCAGCCGGTTGCTGCAGCGCCATGCGGGCCGGGCACTGGCGTCGGCCTGGCTGCCGCTGCTGCTGAAGGGGCGGGCCACCTGCACGTTCTGCATCTCCGAGCCGCAGGCCGGATCGTCGCTGTCGGACATCCGTACACGAGCGGTACGCCAGCCGGATGGCAGTTTCCGGCTCTATGGCAACAAGATGTGGATTGTCGGGGGCGATCATGCCGTGACCGACAACATCGTCCACCTGGTGCTGGCCCGGATCGAGGACGACTCGGGTGACATCATGCCCGGGGTCGAGTCGCTGTCGCTGTTTCTGGCGCCCAAGTACCTGCCGGCTGATCCGATCACAGCCGAGGGCGTTGCCGACCGGGGCGAGCGCAACGACATCGTGGCGGCGGGCATCTATCCCCAGATGGGGCAGCGTGGTGCCACCAGCTGCCTGCTCAGCTTCGGCGAGGGCAATCATCTGCCCCAGGGGCAGGCCGGTGCGGTGGCCTGGCTGGTGGGCGAGGAAAATGCCGGCATGGCGCTGGTGAACGAGGCAGCGCCCGAGATCCAGATCGACATCGGGCTGTCGGCGGCAGCACTGGGCTATACGGGGTACTCCCACGCGCTGGACTACGCGCGCGAGCGTCACCAGGGGCGTTTCCCGGGCATGAACAGCCGGGCGGGGGGGCAGATCCCGATCATCGAGCATGCCGACATCAAGCGCATGCTGCTGATTCAGAAATGCTATGTGGAAGGGAGCCTGGCACTGGGGCTGTGGTGCGCGCGCCTGATGGACGAGGCAGACACGGCCGAGACGTCGACGGAGCGGACGCGGGCCCGTGACCTGCTGCTGCTGCTTGCGCCGGTGGCCAAGAGCTGGTCGGCACAGAACTGTCTGATCGCCAATTCGCTGGCCATTCAGGTGCTGGGCTGCTATGGCTATACGCGCGACTACCCGGTGGAGCAGCTCTACCGCGACAACCGGCTCAACACCATCCTGGAAGGCACGCATGGCATTCTGGCGCTGGAGCTGATGCGTGATCGCTTGCTGGCCGATGATTTCACGGGCTTTCAGCGCTTTGCCCACGAGGTGGAGCAGACCCTGGGCCGGGCGGCGGCCCGCTGTGGCGACGTGCGCCACATGGCGGTGCAGCTGCAGAAGTACGCGGAACGCTTCGGCTGGGTGATCAATCGCGTGCGTCAGGAACCCGAGGCAGGGCGGCGCCTGGCCAATGCCAGCATCTTCATGGAGGCCTTCGGCCACTATGTGATTGCCTGGATCTGGCTGGAGCAGGCGCTGGTGGCCGAGGTTGCCTACCTGTCGGCCTATGGATCAGAGCGCAATTTCTATGCCGGAAAGTGCCAGGCAGCCCGTTTCTTCTACCAGCACGAGCTGCCGCGCGTTGATCCCCAGCTGGCGCTGCTGGAGCAGATGGAGATGTGTGCGCTGGAGATGCAGCCCGCCTGGTTCTGATGCGTGATCAGCACTCGGGAATGTCGTAGGGCAGCTTCAGCAGGCCGATGGCGGCGTTGCCGATGCGCAGGCTGGTGGCGATCATGCCGGCGGAACGGGGCTGGGCGCCGATGACCTCGATGCGGGCCTCGAAGAGCAGCAGGAAGCGCCGACCCACCAGCACGATGGGCAGTTCCTCCTGATCGGGATCCATCACCAGGTCGTTGCCGGCGATGACCTCGTCGTCGGTGTCGGCCGAGAGGCTGGCCACTTCGATGACCTGGCCGATGGGGGTTCCGTCCCACGACAGCACGTCGGTACCGGGTTCGGGCAGCGGGCCGCTGCACATGCCGGCGAACATCCGGCGCTTGACCTTGCCCCGGTATTCGCTGCGGGCCACCACCTCCTGGCCGGGATAGCAGCCTTTCTTGAAGTTGACGCCGCCCACCAGCTCCAGGTTCACCATCTGCGGCACGAAGGTCTCGGACGACGCAGCGCGGATCCAGGGGATGCCGCTGGCTACGTCCAGCTGAAGCCAGTCGCTCTCGCTCATCCTGAAGCGGGGGGCGGGCTGCGATGCACCGGCTGCGGCACTGCTCCCGTCCTGGGCGCTGCTATCGGAGGAAGCTTGCGTGGCGCCGGGCGCCTCTTCTGGGGTGGAAGCCTGGTCGTCACGGGGGCCTTCGGCGGCGGATCCGGAGGCCTGAGGGGCGTCGCTGGCCGATGCGCCGCTGTTGGCCGGCGCGTCCGTCGTGTCGGCTGCCGGCGCCACCAGGGCACGGGGTACCACCAGCAGGCTGCGGACCAGCAGGCGGTCGTTGCCCAGCCGATGGCGCACCGAAGTGGTCAGCATGTCGGCCGTGGTCTCGGTGAGCGTCACGTCGGGCAGGGCAGCCGCCACCACCACGTCCTCGTGCCCGGCCAGGGCCTGGGTGGCACGGTGGGCCGGTCCCACGAAGCCCAGGACGGCGTGGTCGTTGCTGGCGTCCACGATCTTGCACTTGGCGCGCAGCACGTACATGGACAGGCGCTTGGCCATGGCTGCAGCCAGATCGCGCGAGCAGACCAGCCAGAAGGTGGGCACTGCGGGCTGGTCCGCGGCGGGCGGCATGTCGTGGCGGATGACCCAGAAGGTGGCCAGCAGCCGTCCGTTGGGGGTGAGATAGCCGGCCAGGCGGGCGTGGCCAGGCATCAGGGTGAGGATGTCGTTGCTGAACTGGCCGTGCAGGAACGAGGGGGCATCAGGGCCCTGGGCCCGCAGAACACCCAGGTTCTGCAGCAGGGCATAGGGCAGGACGGCTTCGCCGGACGTGGGGGTGGGAGACTGGATGTCGTTCATGGGATGGGCAGATTCGGGGCCGGCGTGTGGGGCCGTTCGTCCACAGGAAGAGGGCCAGCCGGCATACTCTGTATATCATAGCGTGTACCGTCGCTTTCTTTTGGCGCGCAAGACCGCCGGATGAGTCGAATCATGCGCATGTTGGGTCGTATCTTTCTTCTGCTGCTGGTGCTCTGCCTGGGGGCGGCGGGCTGGCAATGGTGGGGTTATTCCCATCGCCAGCTGGTGGCGCCGAATGCCGAGGTGGTGTTCGATGTGCCGCGCGGCCACGCGGGCACACGTCTGGCCGAGGTCCTGCAGCAGGCCGGTGTCGATGTCCCGTCGTGGAAGATGGCCCTGGCGCTGCGGCTGCGGGGGGATGCGGCGCGGATCAAGGCCGGCAATTACCTGATCACCGGGCCGGCCACGTTGCAGGGGCTTCTGGACGAGCTGGTGAGCGGCCAGCAGGAAAAGGGCAAGCTCATCACGCTGGTGGAAGGCTGGAACATGCGTGACCTGCGGGCCGCCCTGAAGAAGGCTCCCGATCTGAACGACACGCTCTCGGGCCTGTCCGATGCCGCGCTGATGGAGAAGCTGGGCATGCCCGGGGTCAGCCCGGAGGGGCGCTTTGCGCCGGACACCTATGCCTACCGGCCCGGCAGCGATGACGTGGCGCTGCTGCGTCGGGCGCTGGCGCTCCAGCAGCGCCGCCTGGATGCCGTCTGGGAAAACCGTGCGGCCGATTCCCCCCTGAAGACGCCGGCCGATCTGCTGACGCTGGCCTCGGTGGTGGAAAAGGAAACCGGGCACGTGCTGGACCGCGAGATGGTGGCTTCGGTGTTCACCAACCGGCTGCGCAAGGGCATGCCGCTGCAGAGCGATCCGACCACCATCTATGGCCTGGGCGAGCGCTTTGACGGCAATCTGCGCAAGAAGGATCTGCGCGACCCGTCGCCCTACAACACCTATGTCCACCGGGGGCTGCCGCCTTCGCCGATCTCGTTGCCAGGGCTTCATGCACTGCAGGCCACGGCGCGTCCGGCACCATCGGACAAGCTGTATTTCGTTGCTCGTGGCGATGGTCGCTCCGAGTTCTCGGCCGACCTGGCCAGCCACAACCGGGCCGTTGACCGCTTCCAGCGTCGTGCCGGCGGAAAGCCGCTGAAAGGCACGGCGGCGGCCGACGAGAACCAGGCGGACCCCAGGAAGGCTGCCCCGGACGCAAGGAACAATGCATCGGGCCAGAGCCCGGGAGCGCGCCCATGACCACGAAGGATTTCATGCCGGGCTGTTTCATCACGTTCGAGGGCATCGACGGTGCAGGCAAGAGCACGCACGTGGGCGCCTGTGTGGACTGGCTGCGCGCGCAGGGCGAGACCGTGGTGCTCAGCCGCGAACCGGGCGGAAGCCCGCTGGCCGAGCGGCTGCGCGAGCTGCTGCTGACCGAGGAGATGCAGCCGCAGACCGAGGCGCTGCTGGCCTTTGCGGCCCGCAATGACCATCTGCACACGCTGATACGGCCGGCGCTGGCAGCCGGCCAATGGGTGGTCTGTGACCGGTTCACCGATTCGACCTTCGCCTACCAGGGCGGGGGCTCGGACGTGGACACGGCCTGGCTGGCCCAGCTGGAGGCGCAGGTCCAGGACGGCCTGCAGCCGGTGCGGACCTATCTCTTTGATCTGCCTCCCGAAGTGGCGGCAGCGCGGCGTGCCGCCGTGCGCAGTGCCGACCGTTTCGAGGCCCGGGCGCTGGACTACTTCGAGCGCGTGCGCCGAGCCTACCAGGCGCGGGTAGTCGCAGACCCGGAGCGCTTCTGCGTGCTGGATGCCACGGCCACGCCCGAGCAGATCGGTCGCTGGCTGCAGGATGACCTGGTGAAGGTCCATCGACGCTGGCACGAGAGGGCCGCATCGCGCCCAGGGGCTGCCGACCCGGCAGGGGCGAGGCTGTCGTGAGTACCGTCCTGCCGTTCTTTGCTGCCCAGCAGGCGCTGCTGCGACAGCTGCTGGCCGAAGGTCCGAACCTGCACCACGCGCTTCTTCTGGCTGGCCTGCCCGGCATCGGCAAGGGTGAGTTCGCCCGTGCGCTGGCTCAGGGGCTGCTGTGCGAGCAGCTGCCCCGGCCGCCTGCGCCGGTGCAGGCCTGCGGGCAGTGTGCGGCCTGCAAGTGGTTTGCCTCTGGCCATCATCCCGATTTCCGGCTGCTGGAACTGGCGCCCGCCGAGTCCCGTTCCGCCAAGGGGCGCGAGGCAGGGCAGGGTGCGCGGGCCTGGGAGATCTCCATCGACCAGGTGCGCGAGCTGGAGAGCTTCATCACCACCACCAGCGCGCGTGGCCACGCCCGGGTGGTGATGGTCGATCCAGCCGAGACGCTGTCCACGCCAGCCGCCAATGCCCTGCTCAAGATGCTGGAGGAGCCTGGCGAGAACACCTGGTTCCTGCTGGTGACCCACCTGCCGGGGCAGATGCCGGCGACCGTGCGCTCGCGTTGTCGGGCCGTGGCGGTTCCGCAGCCATCCGAGGCCGAGGCCCAGCAATGGCTGGTCCGTTCGGCGGAGCTGTCCGACACGGATGCCCGTCAGCTGCTGGCCTGGTCGGGCATGGCGCCGTTGCATGCCCGCGATCTCGCCGACCCTTCGCACCTGACCGTCTATCGGACATTGCTTTCGTCACTGTCGGCGTTGCCCGACACTGGCCTCGATACGGTGGCCGACAAGGCGACGACGGTGCCTTCGGTAACCTGGTACTACCTGCTGCTTCGCTGGATCAGCGATCTGCTGCGGGCCCATGCCGGCGCTGCGCCCCGTTTCTTTCCGGAGTCTGCATCCCGGCTGGCCAGTCTTGCACAGCGCAGTTCGCTGGCACGGCTGGCCGAGGTCTCGGCGGCGTTGCAGCGGCAGGCGGTGCTGGTCCGGCATCCGCTCAATCCGCGCCTGTTCATGGAGTCAGCGCTGGCGACCTACCTGGATGCGTTTTCCACCCGTCGTCCAACCCCAAGACGCGCAAATCCTCGATGAGCAGCACACAGCACCAAGGCCTGGCGGGCGGCATGGCCGGCAACAAACCAGCTACCCGGCCCGGCGTCATCCCCTTGTCGATCAAGGAGAAATCGGCCCTGCTGGCCGCCTACATGCCGTTCCTGGAGAACGGGGGCCTGTTCGTGCCCACGGACAAGAGTGCACAGATCGGCGACGAGCTCTACATCATCCTCACGCTGATGGACGATGCCACCAAGACCGCAATTCCGGGGCGGGTGGCCTGGGTGACGCCGGCAGGTGCCACCAACCGCCGCCAGGGCATCGGCATCCAGTTCAGCAAGACCGATGCCAGCGTGGTGGCACGGGAAAAGATCGAGACGTTGCTGGGGCCTGCACTAAAATCGCCCCCATCCTCGTACACGATCTGACCGGGCTGCATGTTCGTCGACTCCCACTGCCATCTGGACCTTCCCGAATTCCAGGAACGCCTGCCGGACGTTCTGGCCACCATGGCCGCAGAAGGGGTCGAACATGCGCTGTGCGTGTCGATCACGCTGGAGGCGTGGCCCCGGATCCGTGATCTCGTCCGGGCCCATCCCGGCCTGCTGTCGGCGTCGGTGGGGGTGCATCCCGACTACCTCGATGTGGCCGAACCCACGGTGGTGCAGCTGGTGGAGCTGGCGATGCAGCCTGAAGTGGTCGCCATCGGCGAGACTGGGCTGGACTACTACCGCATGCCCGGCGACGAGCTGGACTGGCAGCGCGAGCGTTTCCGGGTTCACATCCGGGCTGCCCGCGAGGCGAAAAAGCCGCTGATCATTCACACCCGCTCGGCGGCCCAGGACACGATCCGGCTGCTGCGCGAGGAACGGGCCGAAGAGGTCGGTGGCGTGATGCACTGCTTCACCGAGGACTGGGACATCGCCCGCCAGGCACTGGACATCGGTTTCCACATTTCCATGTCCGGCATCGTCAGCTTCAAGAATGCCACGATCGTGCATGATGTGGCGCGTCGGGTGCCGGCCGACCGCCTGCTGATCGAAACCGACTCGCCCTATCTGGCCCCGGTACCTTACCGGGGCAAGACCAATCAGCCCGGCTGGGTGGCCCACGTGGCCGAGGCTGTTGCCAGGTTGCGACAGATTCCCGTCGAGGAAGTCGGGCGGATCACCACCGAGAACTACGATCGGCTGTTCGGGCGTGCCCGCCTGCCGGCCGTACAGCCAGCGCCTGCGACCTGATGGGCGGCATTGGGGGGTATCGCAACATCCTGGCACGTTCCAGCCGCCCGCAGATGCCGCTCATTCCCGATTTGACGCAGCACACCAGTCATCCGAAGATACTCAGGCACGTATCGAGATACCGGTTCTTGCGACATGAACAGCGCCCATTCCAAGCCTTTGCCCTCGCCATTTCCGACTGATGCCGTTCGCGGCCATGATTCCGCCGGCCCGGGGGCGTGTCCTGAAGAAGGGCGGCTGGCAAGGAGCGTGCGCGGTGCCACCGTGGCCATGGCGCTGGCTGCGCTGGCCGCCTGTGGAACCACCTCATCCTCGGGGCCGGGGGCCGACTACAGCAGCAGTTCCTCGGTCTCCACGTCCGGTGGCAACGTCAGCAGTCCGGCGGCCGAGCGTGTGGTGGACGGCGTGGTGGAACTGGCCCTGACCGACCAGCTGCTGCCCGATTTCGATGCGGCCAAGGCCCGCAAGCTGGGCACGGTGCATGACGGTCAGCCGCTCTACCTGTACCTGCGTTCCACCCGGCCGCTGGGCGAGATCGCGCACCCGGTCGATCCCTACGGCAAGAATTCCTTCTCGGGCTATCCGCACCTGTTCGTGCAGATCGGGGACAACCAGAGCCTGCGCATCATCAACACCTGCTATGTGACGCTCACGCCCGCCGAAGCGAAGTCCACCGAGCTGATCGTGCCGCTGGCCCCGCTCACCAACCGCGTGGGGGATCTGCCCACCGATTGCTGGCTGGAGACCGTCACCCGGGCTGATGCCGTGCGCCAGACCCTGGAAGTGCGGCTGGCCGGCTTCCCGGGCAAGTTCGAGAGCTGGCTGCCGGTGCCCGACCTGCTGGGCGTCGTGGCCGTCGATACCGACCTTTCCCAGGGCAGCAATGCCTGGGGCCAGATGCTGCGCGCCAAGCCCGGCAAGTCGCCGGAACTGCCCGCCAAGGGACGCCAGGGCGCGCGCCGGACCAGCGAGCGCGAAGAGGCCGCCAGCAA
>CAUVLK010000042.1:0-11743 GCA_963552635.1 uncultured Lautropia sp.
TCTGCGTGTTCAAACTCAAGGAAGGAAGCAAGACCATGAGAAAAAGCGCCCAATCCGTTTTCCTGGCGATGTCCGCCTTTGCGGCCCTGTCCTTTTCCGCCGCTGCCGTGGCCCAGGAAGGGGCCTACATCCAGGGCGACATCGGCCTGGGTCACCTGAAGGTCGACGACAACGAGAAGCTGCGCGTCAGCAACGTCGGCAGGAAGATCAAGGACTCGTACCACGAATCGGGCTTCATGCCGCGCCTGTCGGTCGGCTATGCCCTGGGCAACGGTCTGCGCGTGGCGGGCGACTTCACCCACTACAAGGAGATGAAGGAAAGCTACGATGCGGCCAACGGCGCCACGCAGAATGCCGGCGTCAAGGCCAATGGCTTCGGTCTGTCGGCCATCTATGACTTCGACTACGGCAGCGACTTCGTTCCCTACGTGGGCGGCCGCATCGCAGCCAACAAGCTGAAATACTCGGCAGGCTACGCCGCCGCCGGCCAGCGCTTCTCGAGCAGCAAGAGCAAGACCAAGGCCGGCTATGGCCTGCTGCTGGGCTTTGGCTACAAGCTGTCCAACGAGATGACGCTGGATGCCGGGTACCGCTACAACCACATGGATTCCGACCTGAACGCCCACGAGGTGTCGGTGGGTCTGCGGTACTACTTCAACTGATCCATGGCGGGCTCTGGCAGTCGGTCCCCGACACCGGACTGCCGGAGCCCAGATCGCAGCATTCCCCTGCGCACCGCGGCCGACACCGGAAGCATCGAACAGTGCGCGAATGCCTCGCCATGTCCGGCGGCAGCATCCGTCGCCGCCAGCCCGCCACGCTATCATGACAGGCATCGAGACGCTTTCCCGTTCAAGAGGACGACGCCATGAGACTGATCCTGGTGTGGCTCATCAATGCCGCCGCCATCTTCCTGCTGCCCTACATCCTGGCCGCCGTGCACATCAAGGATTTCAGCACCGCCATGCTGGTCGCACTGGTCATCGGCCTGCTCAACACCTTCATCCGGCCCGTGCTGTTCGTGCTCACGCTGCCGGTCAACGTGCTCACGCTGGGGCTCTTCACGCTGGTGCTCAACGGCCTGATGTTCTGGGTCACGTCCCGCCTGGTGGACAACTTCACCATCACCGGCTTCTGGTGGGCCGTGCTGGCTGCCGTCCTCTACAGCGTCATCAGCAGTCTCATCAGTCTGGTGCTGCTGGGTGAACAGCAACGCACCGACTGAAAAGGGCCTCCCAACCAAGGCCCCGATCGTTCCCCGGCCTCAGCGCACGGTGCCCAGCGCCATCGTCCAGTACGAACCGTACTTGCTCTGGGCCGCGCCAGGCACCACCGCCAGCCCCACCTCCCGGATGTCGCCGCGCATCAGCGCCTTGCAGTGCGACGGGCTGTCGATCCAGGCCTGCATTGCCTCGGCCAGCGTCCGGAAGCCGGCCGCAATGTTCTCGTCAGCCTGCGCCCAGTCGTACTTCACCATCTCGAAGCGGTGCCAGACGAATTTGCCATCATCCCAGCCGTGGCTGAACTTGTTCGTGCGCAGCATCCATTCGGATTCCAGCAGCGCCGCATAGGCCACCTGGGCATTCCAGCGCAGCGGCGGCACGGCCGGCAGGGCCTCATCCCCACAGGTACGCGGCTGGGCGCGCGCCTCGTTCACCGCCTGCACCACCTGCTGCGCCAGCACGTGATAGCGCGCGGCATCCGCCCGTGCCTGGGCCGCCTTTTCCTGATTCGCCTTGTCCTGAGCTGCCTTGTCCTGGGCCGCCTTGTCTGCCGCGGCACCGGATGCCTGCATCCAGTCGATGCGCCCCATCCCGGCACGGGCCGCACGGTCAGCCACCGCAGGGGCTGCCGATACGGTCATGCCGACCGCAACCATACCTTTCGGCACGCCTGACGCAGCGGCCGAACCCGCATCCTGAGAAGCCAGCGGCAGCCCCAGCGCCAGATACTCGGCGCGGATCGCTGCGGCATTGCCCTGCCCCAGCGAAGGCTCCAGCCCCCCATCGGGCGCATCACCCGCGCCACCGCACGCCCCCACCGCCAGGCCCAGCAGGGCCGATACGAGCACGGGGGTCGTTCCTCGACCCCATGTCTTGCCGCTTAACACGATCCAGCCCCCTGGTACAGGTTTCCATGGGAAGCATTGTCATGAGGCAACGTTTTCGTGTCCCCGGCGACACGTCCGGTGGTTTACGGCAACATCCGGGCGGTATTCAACGGATCAGGATGAGTTTCCAGAGAAAAGACGACCTCGCAGGGCCCATGAACGCACAAGGAGCCATCGCTGGCCCCTTGTCGTCACTTCAACCGCAGGTTCTCGTCACTCTTCCGAATCGAACTTCATGTCCTGATAGCGGATGAAGTGCGAACGCTTGATGAGGCGATAGGCCAGCCAGATGCCCAGGAAGACCGGCAGGCCGATGTAGGTGGCCACCACGCCGCCCCAGTCGATGCGCTCTTCCATGAACGCCTGGTAGTTCTGCCCCAGCGTGATGATGAGGCACAGTACGAAGGCGAACAGCGGGCCGAACGGGAAGAACGAGGCCCGATAGGGCAGATCGGAGAGCTTGCCGCCCTGGGCCAGGTAGCCCTTGCGGAAGCGGTAGTGGCTGACGGCGATGCCCAGCCAGGCAATGAAGCCCGTCATGCCCGAGAGATTCAGCAGCCAGATGTAGATGACCTCGGCACTGGCCAGATAGGTGGCAAAGCACAGCGCCGCCACCACAGTGGTGGCCAGCAGCGCGTAGACCGGCACGCCGCGGGTGGAGACACGCGAGAAGATGCGCGGCGCCATGCCCCGGCAGGCCAGCGTGTAGAGCATGCGGGTGGAGGCATACATGCCGGAGTTGCCGGCCGAGAGCACCGAGGTGAGCACAACGGCGTTCATCAGCGCCGCAGCCGACAGCAGGCCGGCCCGCTCGAACACCAGCGTGAACGGGCTGACGCTGACATCGCCCACTTCATTGCGCAGCAGGCGCGGGTCGGTGTAGGGGATGAGCAGGCTGATGACGAGGATGGCCAGGATGTAGAAGAGCAGGATGCGCCAGAAGACCTGCCGCACGGCGCGCGGGATGTTGCGGCCCGGATCGGCCGATTCACCCGCGGCGATGCCGATCAGCTCGGTGCCCTGGAAGGAGAAGCCGACGATCATCGCCACACCGATGAGGGCAGCAAAGCCCCCCGCGAACGGCGCCTCGCCGATGGACCAGTTGGCCAGGTGCTCGGAGAAGGTATGGGCGCGCTCGCTGCCATGCAGGATGCCGACGATCATCATCAGGCCCACGGCGATGAAGATGATGACGGTGATGACCTTGATGGCGGCGAACCAGTACTCGGCCTCGCCAAAGCCCTTCACCGAAATGACGTTCAGCAGGAACATGATGCCCAGGAACAGCGCGCTCCAGAGCACGCCCGGCACCTCGGGCATCCAGTAGCCCATGACCAGTTGGGCCGCCACCAGGTCCACCGCAATGGTGATGGCCCAGTTGTACCAGTAGTTCCAGCCCAGCGCGAAGCCGAAGCCCTCGTCCACATAACGGGCGCCATAGGTGGCAAACGAGCCGGAGACCGGCATGTAGGCGGCCAGCTCACCCAGGCTGGTCATCAGGAAGTAGACCATCAGGCCAATGAGGCCGTAGGCGAGCAGCGCCCCGCCGGGGCCGGCTTGCGAGATGGTGGCTCCCGAGGCCACGAACAGGCCCGTTCCGATGGAGCCGCCGATGGCGATCATCGACAGGTGACGCGCCTTGAGCGAGCGACGCAGCCCGTTGCCGGACGATGGGGAGGACGCCGTGGACTGGCCAGGCGGTGACGGCGGGGTGGCGGGCGCTGAGCTGCTCATCGGGTCTGTCTCGTGGGGGTTGGCTGCCCCGAACCCGCAGACGCAACAGCAGAGGGAAGCGTGCTGCTCGACCGACCGTGTGCAGACTGCGCTGCCCGGAACTTCCTGCCTGTAGAAGAAAAGTGGTGCCGCTTGTCGGATTCGAACTGACGACCTACCGCTTACAAGGCGGTTGCTCTACCAACTGAGCTAAAGCGGCCATGGAAACCATGACGTGCCAACGCACGCGGGGCGATTCTAGCAGGCAATGCACATGGCCGTGCAAGGCTGCCGGTGTCCTGTACTACTTGATGCGTACCAGCCGGGGACGACCGCCGGAAGGCGGCACGGGCGGCGGCGTATCCGGCGGGCCATCCGTAGTGGGTGCTCCGGGAACGGGGGCACGTGTGCCGGCCGGCGGTTGCTGCGGGCCAGGATGCGGCTTGCGTCCTGTTTCGGCGCCAGCCTCCTTACCCCCTGCCCCAGACGAGGCAGGCGTGCCAGTCGGGGTGGATGTTTCAGCCGGGGAGGGAGCGCCAGCAGAGGTGGGAGTGGCGGCATCGCCCTCGGCCGGGCTGGCCGTGGACTTGCGACTGCGGGTTGCCTTGGGCTTGACGGGTGCGGGGGGCGCATCGGCAGCGCCCTCATCGGTTGCCGCCGGCGTCTTGCGACGCGGGCTGGTCGTGCGGGAAGCGGGCTTGCGCCGGCCGCTTGGGGTGCTGCCGCCTTCGTCCGTCCCGGGCGTATCGCCCTCGGTCGGTGCAGAGGCATCGCTCACGGGCGACAGGGACGATCCACCGGAAGAACGGCCACGGCCCTTCTCCGAAGCGCCCTCCCTGGAGCCCTCCTTCGCTGGACCAGCCTGGGTGCCATGCCCCTTGGGCGCTTCCTCGTCCGAGGGACGCGAAGCGTCAGAGGCATCCTTTGCGCCGGGCTTGGGCACAGCCTTCAGACCAGGACGGGCTGCACGCGCCGCGCGGAAGTCCACCACGTCGCCCCCGCCGGCAGGTGCGGGTGCCCCCCCGGCTGCATGGTCGCCCTGGGAGGTTCCCTGACCTTCCTGACCGGAGCGTGCGGGCTGCGCGCCGGCATCCGCCGGAGCGCCAGCCGTGCCCCCTTCTGCGTCCGCCGAGCCTGCGCCAGAGGCATCCGCATCCGCCCCGGCTGCCGGCCCGATGTTGAAGGGCACGACGAAGCCGGTTTCGCGGGCGAAGATGGCCAGGACGTTGTCGACGGGCACGACGACGTATTCAGGCACGCCGTTGAATCGCGCCTGAAACTCGATCACGTCGTTGCCCATCTGCAGACCGTTGGTGGCCGTGGGCGAGACGTTGAGCACGATCTCGCCATTGCGCACGTAAGCCATGGGCAACCGCGCGCGACCACCGGCCTTCACCACCAGATGAGGCGTATAGCCGTTGTCGCAGCACCATTCGTAAATAGCGCGGATCAGGTAGGGCTTGGTGGAAATCTCGGCCATCGGGGGTCCGTCGGTGGGTGAACGATGGTGTGTGCCGATCAGGACGGCACGACGCAGGTGATCGACGGGGGTCGATCAGCGCCGCATGACCTTTTCGGACGGGGTGAGCGCCTCGATGTAGGCAGGCCGCGAGAAGATGCGCTCGGCATACTTCATGAGCGGCGCGGCCGTCTTGGGCATCTCGATGGAGTAATGGTCCAGGCGCCACAGCAGCGGGGCCATGGCCACGTCCAGCATCGAGAACTCGTCGCCCAGCATGAAGCGGTTCTTCACGAAGATGGGGGTCAGCTGGGTGAGGCGCTCGCGGATCTGGGTGCGGGCACGCTCCATCGTGCGGGCCGTGTCCTTGTCGTGGTCACGCCGCTCCAGCGTCTGCACGTGCACGAACAGCTCACGCTCGAAGTTGAACAGGAAGAGCCGCGTGCGTGCGCGCATGACCGGGTCGGCCGGCATCAGCTGCGGGTGCGGGAAGCGCTCGTCGATGTACTCGTTGATGATGTTCGATTCGTACAGGATCAGGTCCCGCTCAACCAGCACCGGCACCTGACCATAGGGGTTCATGATCGAGATGTCTTCGGGCTTGTTGTAGAGGTCAACGTCCCGAATCTCGAAATCCATGCCTTTCTCGAACAGCACGAAACGACAACGCTGACTGAACGGGCAGGTCGTGCCGGAATAGAGCACCATCATGGGCGGGATCTCCTGAAGACACAAAAAGGGCCGGACATGAAGGCCCGGCCCTGCAAGATATCATGCGGAACGCCAAAAGCCCAGAAAATTGCGCATCGTGAAACGCAAGACCGGAGTTGGCGTTCGGTCGTTCAGACCATCACTTGACGTCCTTCCAGTACTCGCGGTTGAGCCACCAGGTGCAGCCCACGAACAGGGCGATGAACAGCAGCACCCAGATGCCCAGGCGGCTGCGCGTGGACGCCGAGGGATCGGACATGAACTTCATGAAGGCCACCAGGTTGGCCACCTTGTCGTCGAACTCGGCCTGAGACAGCTTGCCACCTTCAGGCGTGCCCAGCGTGAAGTGGGTGCCTTCATGCAGGCCGTCACCGCTGACCTTCTCGACCTTCTCGGACTTGTTGCCCTCACGGTCGTAGGTGATGGTGGTCTTCGTCCAGCCCGTCACCTTGCCGGTGGCTTCATCCGTAACCGGAGCGACGCGCTCTTCCACGGCACCGCGCATGCCCTGCCATTGCCACAGCGGGTTGGGCATGCCCACATTCGGGAAGACTGCGTTGTTCCAGCCGGTCTCACGCGAGCCATCGCGGTAGTAGCTGCGCAGGTAGGTATAGATCCAGTCAGCGCCCGAACCGGACTCGGAAGCGCGGGCACGGGCCTCGACGGAGAGGTCCGGGGGCGCAGCGCCAAACCAGGCCTTGCCGTCCTCGGGACGCATGGCGACCTTCATCAGATCACCCACACGGCCTTCGGTGAACTGCAGGCTGCCGCTGATCTGCTCATCGGTCAGACCGATGTCCTGCATGCGGTTGAACCGCATCATGGACGCCGAGTGACAGTTCAGACAGTAGTTGACGAAGGTGCGGGCACCGTCCTGCAGGGCAGGCATGCTCTGCATCTTCTCGGTGGGGAACTTGTCCAGGTGCACGCTTTCCGAGGCCAGCACCGGTGCCGACACGGCACAGGCGATGACGGTGGCCACCAGGCCGAAGCGGCGACGGATATAGACGGGAATGTTCATACGTTTCTCGCTACCTGTCTGTTCAGTGGTGGGGCTTGAAGTTGACGCGCTCGGGCGGCTGCTTGAAGGTGCCCGCCTGCGTCCACCACGGCATGAACAGGAAGAAGCCGAAGTAGATGAGGGTGCACAGCTGCGACAGGCGCTCGGCGGTGGGCGACGGCGGCTGCACGCCGAAGTAGCCCAGCACCAGGAAGGCCACCACGAACACGGCGTAGAACGCCTTGTGCCACAGCGGACGGTAGCGGATGGACTTCACCGGGCTCTGATCGATCCAGGGCAGCGAGAAGAAGATCAGGGTGGAGGCGCCCATGGCAACCACGCCCCAGAACTTGGCATCCAGCAGGAAGAAGCCGCCACACATGCCCAGAATGACCACGGCACCGATGAGCTTGGAGACCGTGTAGCGTGCGGACTTCAGGATGAAGGCCAGCAGCACCAGCAGGAAGGGCAGCAAGCCGTAGGTGAGGAACTCGGTGGTGGTTGCCCGCAGGATGGAATAGAACGGGGTGAAGTACCAGACCGGCGCAATGTGCGGCGGGGTCTTCAGCGGGTCGGCCGGGATGAAGTTGTTGTACTCCAGGAAGTAGCCGCCCATCTCGGGAGCGAAGAAGATGACCGCCGAGAAGATGAACAGGAAGATGGCCACACCGTAGGCGTCATGCACCGAGTAGTACGGGTGGAACGGGATACCGTCGAGCGGCACGCCATTGGCGTCCTTCTTGGCCTTGATCTCGATGCCGTCGGGGTTGTTGGAACCCACTTCGTGCAGCGCGATGATGTGTGCCACGGCCAGACCCAGCAGGACCAGCGGGATGGCAATGACGTGGAACGAGAAGAAGCGGTTCAGCGTTGCGTCGCCCACCACGTAGTCGCCGCGGATCCAGATGGAGAGATCCTCACCGATGACCGGGATGGCGGAGAACAGGTTGACGATCACCTGGGCGCCCCAGTACGACATCTGGCCCCAGGGAAGCAGGTAGCCGAAGAAGGCCTCGGCCATCAGCGCCATGAAGATCATGCAGCCGAACAGCCAGACCAGCTCGCGCGGCTTGCGGTACGAGCCGTACAGCAGGCCACGGAACATGTGCAGGTACACCACGATGAAGAACGCCGAGGCGCCGGTGGAGTGCATGTAGCGCACCAGCCAGCCCCAGGGAACATCCCGCATGATGTACTCGACCGAGGCGAACGCCTTCTCGGCATCCGGCTTGTAGTGCATGACCAGGAAGATGCCGGTGACGATCTGGATGACCAGCACCAGCATGGCCAGCGAGCCAAAGATGTACCAGAAGTTGAAGTTCTTGGGCGCGTAGTACTCGGCGACGTCGCGCTTCCAGAGGACGGTGGCCGGGAAGCGGTGGTCTATCCACCCGAGGAGCCCCGTCGTGTCGACCTTTTTCTCTGCTGCCATGAAGCTATCCTGCTTTCGATTCGAAATCCTGGACAAAGGCAGCCCATGCGCGGCCTGCCTCCTCCTGCCTGCATGCCCGCCGAATGGCGGGCGCCGTGCGACGATCAGCCGGTGGTGTCGTCAGCACCGATCAACAGCGTGGTGTCCGACGTGTACTTGTGGGGAGGAACGTCGAGGTTGGCGTTGGCCGGCTTGTTCTTGAATACCCGACCCGCCATGTCGAAGGTGGAGCCATGACAGGGGCACAGGAAGCCGCCCGCCCAGTTGTCGGGCAGCGAGGGCTGGGCCCCGGGAGCAAAGCGTTCGCTGGGGGAACACCCCAGGTGCGAACAGATGCCGACCACCACCAGGTATTCGGGTTTGATGGAACGATGCTGGTTCTTGGCGTACTCGGGCGTGGGGATCTGGTAGTAGCCTTCGGAATCCGGATCCAGCACCTGGGACTGGGTCTCTTTGAGGGATTCGAGCATCTTGGGGGTGCGGCGAATCAGCCAGACCGGCTTGCCACGCCATTCCACCCGACGCAGTTCGCCCGGCGCCATGCCGGCGATGTCGGCCTCGACCGGAGCGCCGGCCGCCTTGGCCCGCTCGGAAGGCTGGAAGGTACTGACCAGCGGGATGGCCACGCCTGCAGCCCCCGCACACCCGACCACGCAGGTGGAAACCAGCGCAGCGCGCCGGGAGGGATCCATGCTTGTCTTGGGCAGCGTATCGGCCATCAGGGGGAACCTCGTGTGAAGCATCGTGGACAAGGCACGCAAGGGTGCCGGGCACGCCCACCCCGCCGACAGGCAGGGAGCGTGTTTCGGCCGAGTATAGGCAGCGTGCCCTCCCCCGCTTTGATCAAAATCAGAAAGGCCGCGGATACCCCTGATGTGATGCAGACAGGGCATGCCACCGGATGACGGACGGGGGAAGGGCGGGAACGGGCGGCGAGTCGCCTGTCGCACGTTCACGCGACGCAACACTAACTGACCATCCTTAAAGATATTCGGGCCGCCACCGTCCGTTTTGCGGCGTTTCCGGGAGCCAACCGTCTTGCGCCTCCCTTGGCCGAGCGGGGATAATCTTCATTGGATGCCCGGCGACACCCAGGAAGGAATTCGCCGGTGCGGCGTGCCTGCCCGAGGCCTCGTCCCAGGGGCGTCGTGTCCATTTTTCCTCCCCTTCATCAAACAGATACCTTCCACGTTCGCCAGGAGAAACAAGAACATGTCCATGCTGACTGAATTCAGAGACTTTGCCCTGAAGGGCAACGTCGTCGACCTCGCTGTCGGTGTGATCATCGGTGGTGCCTTCGGCAAGATCGTCGATTCGATGGTCAAGGACATCATCATGCCGATCGTCGGCGCCATCTTCGGTGGCCTGGATTTCTCCAGCTACTTCCTCCCGCTGACCACCAAGATCCCCGAGGGCCTGCCCCACACCTATGAGGCCTACAACAAGGCCGGCGTGGCCATCCTGGCCTATGGCAACTTCATCACCATCTTCCTGAACTTCCTGATCCTGGCCTTCATCATCTTCCAGATGGTGAACGTGTTCAACAAGGCCAAGAATGCCGTCATCAAGCAGGAAGAAGCCAAGCCTGCCGCTCCGCCGGAAGATGTCGTGCTGCTGCGCGAGATCCGCGACGAGCTGAAGAAAGGCCGCTGATCCGATTTTCCGTTGTCCCCAGGAAGGGACGGTGGCGCAGCCCCAGGGCGGCGCCCTTCCCTTCCAGGCAGGTGGCGGCAGAAGCCCCCAACGCACCGCTGCCACCTGTTTTCCAAGCCGACCCTGCCGTCCGGTCCAATCCGGTCAGCACGGTCGGCTTCTTTTTTGGCCGAACAGCGAACAGGCAATGGTTCGCACGGCAAACAGGCAAAAAAAGACCCGCCTTGCGGCGGGTCCGGATTCGCTTATCCACGGGGGGAGGCAATTGCCCACGTATCCCGTAGCATACGCTTTCCAATGTAAGGCACCAATCCACAGATGTCAACCCTGACTCTCACCGTCGAAGCCATCCGGAAAGCCCTTTCGCCTCCTCGGCTGGCAACCTACGAGGCGGCTATGTCACAACATGGGCGAAGCGATCCCCAGGCTGCACTTGCCCTCTATGCATGGAACGCTGAGATTTCGGGCACGCTACTTTTCCCCTTGCATGTCTGCGAAGTCACGATCCGCAACGCTGTGGCCGAAGCCCTGGAAGCCATTTATGGCGAACGTTGGCCGTGGAATGAAGCCTTCGCAAGAACTCTTAAACCGATAAGTCGTGCCGGTCTGGAAAGAAGCCGCGGAAATCTGACTCTCACCTCGAAGGTCATTCCAGAGCTGAAATTCTCCTTCTGGCAGCAGATGTTCACTCGACGTCATGACGAGCGCCTATGGAACGGTTACCTCCGTCAGGTTCTCCCGAACCACGATTCCCAGTCCACCATTTCCGCCCTGCGAGAGCAGATCTACGCCGATCTGGAACAGATACGCACACTGCGGAACCGGATAGCCCACCATGAACCCATCTTCAAGCGCAACCTGTTACAGGACTACCTGATCATCCGGCAATCGATAGACCGGCGCTGCCCATTCACCGCAGAATGGATGGAGCGGAACCAGCGTGCGACAGCCGTGCTCCCTCTCCGCCCTGCACCCTGACAAACAGTCACACCGGATTCGGATCATCCACGAACTTCACCTCGATGCCGAAGGTCTCGGCCAGATGGCGCCCCAGGGCCTGGACGCCGCAGCGCTCGGTCGCGTGGTGGCCGGCGGCAGCATAGACCACGCCGGCCTCACGGGCCAGGTGGGTGGTGCGCTCGGAAATCTCGCCGCTGATGTAGCAGTCGGCGCCCAGGTCGATGGCGTCCTGCAGGAAATCCTGCGCGCCCCCGCTGCACCAGGCAATGCGGCGGATGGGGCGCGACGGGTCGCCCACCAGCAACGGTTCGCGGTGCAGGCGCTCGGTCAGTCGTTCAGCCACGGCCATCGCATCCAGCGTGCCCTCTTCTGCCAGTTCATGCCAGCCGATGATGCCCTGGCTGCCAACGACCTCGCCTCCCCAGCCTTGCACGGGCCAGCCCAGCAGTTCGCCCAGCTGGACGTTGTTGCCGTAGACCGGATGCACATCCAGCGGCAGGTGATAGGCCAGCAGGTTGATGTCGGCAGCGAGCAGGCTTGCCAGGCGACGGCGACGGATGCCGATGACGCGCGGATCCTCGCCCTTCCAGAAGTAGCCATGATGCACCAGCAGCGCATCGGCCCCTTCAGCCACGGCCGCATCGATCACGTTCCGGGTTGCAGTAACGGCGCAGATGATGCGGGAAACCACGGCCTTGCCTTCCA
>CAUVLK010000043.1:0-11521 GCA_963552635.1 uncultured Lautropia sp.
GAGAAGGATCCAGAAGCCGGCGGCGATGCCCAGCGCATGCAGGCGCCAGGGGGTGTCCCAGGTCAGGGCCACCAAGGTGGCCATCAGCCACACCAGGCAGATGATGGCGATGACGCCAGCAGCCAGGCTTGTGCCCACCAGCTTGGCCAGCCAGCGGGATTCGGTGCCGAGTTCCAGCGCCAGCAAGCGGCTGCGGTCGTCCAGGCCTGCCACCAGATCGGCGGCGGTCCGCTTCATCCGTCGGATGCGGGGTTCGAAGAGTTTGCCGAACATGTGTCAGGAGGCACAAGGCCATGAAGCGCCGGCGGAACCTGCGCTGGAAACGGGAACCCGCTGGCTGGTCACCAGGAGAGACCAGCCAGCGGGCAGTGGCACGGGAAGCCCGTTCGGGCGCTTCCCGGCCACGCAAGCGCGATGATCAGCGACGCGACAGCAGGAAGCCGATCACCAGGCCGGCGGCGGCAGCCATGCCGGCCGTCTGCCACGGCGAGGTGTGGGCGTACTCGTCCACACGGGCAGCGCCTTCGCGGGCGCGGCGGTGCACTTCCTGGGCCGTATCGTAGGCCACGTCGGACATGCGCTGGATCGAGTCACGCACATGGTTCAGCGCAGCGCGCACTTCGGGGCGGTCGGCCAGCGAGTCGCTGTCCAGCAGATCGGAGATGTCGGCTTTCAGGGCATCCCACTCACGCTCCAGGTGGTCGCGCGAACGCTCGGCGGTACGGCCGAACTGCCGGCGGCTCCGTTTCAGGCCGCGCTCCAGTTCTTCCAGGCGGGCAGCCAGTTTTTCGGTGATATCGTCAGCCATCTTGGTTTCCTCAAAGAGTCTGTGAAAGTCGGGGATGCGCCTGTGCAAGCCGCCAGGCGCCTTCCTGGGGTTCCGACCGGTGAGGGCATCGGCCTTCCACGCGGGCGGAACTCGGCCAAGCCGACAGACAAGTGTGCCAGCTTCATCACCCCATGTCTGGTCAGGGCAGGGAAAACCAAGGGACCAACCGGTTTTTTTACAAAGTCAGCACACGACGCAGGAAGGCCGAAATGTCGCCGATCTCCTCGGGGCAGACCGAATGGGGCATCGGATACTCGTGCCAGTCCACCGTGTAGCCCAGCGACTGCAGCAGGTCGCGCGAAGCGATGGCACGTTCGATGAGCACGACCGGATCGTCCTGGCCGTGGGCCATGAAGATGGGCGTGTGCTGGTTGTTGGCGCTGCGCTCGGAGGCCGTTTTGTCGGCCAGCGGCAGGTAGCCCGACAGGCCGATCAGCGCTGCCAGCCGCTGCTTATGGCGCAGACCGGTCATCAGCGTCATGGCGCAGCCCTGCGAGAAGCCCATCAGCACGATGCGCTCGGCCGGGATGCCGCGTTCCACTTCACGGGCAATGAGGGTCTCGATGGCGGCCTGCGAGCGGCGAAGTCCCGCCTCGTCCTCGCGCCGCGCCAGATCGGTGCCCAGGATGTCGTACCAGGCACGCATCACATAGCCGTTGTTGATGGTGACGGGCATCTGTGGCGCATGCGGGAAGATGAACCGGACGGGCACACCCAAGTCCAGCATCTGGGCCACCGGCACGAAGTCGTTGCCATCAGCCCCCAGGCCGTGCAGCACGATGATCGAGGCCGTCGGTTCGGGGCCGGTGACGAATTCCAGGGCTTCGAGGGTTTGGGACATGGTCGGGGTGTCAGTTGTGGGTGGGCGGTTCGTGTTCGGAGCGCACGACCGAGGGCTTGTCGGCCATGGCGGCGCGTTCGGCCTCCAGGTCGGGCTTCTCGCCCGGCGGCAGGCCGTAGTACAGCTCGCCGATCTGGATGCGCTCGCGGCCCTGCTCGACACGGTAGCGGTTGGTGTCACGCAGCGAATACACGCAGCCGCAGTATTCCTGCTGATAGAAGTGTTCGGCCTTGGAGATCTCGATCATCCGGGCCGACCCGCCGCCCTTGCGCCAGTTGTAGTCCCAGTAGACCATGTCCGGATAGCGGGCAGCGGCGCGGTGGCCGCAGCCGTTGATCTGGTTCATGTCCTTCCAGCGCGAGATGCCCAGCGAGCTGGTGAACACCCGAAAACCATGCTCGTGCGCATAGAGGGCGGTGCGCTCGAAGCGCATGTCGAAACAGACCGTGCAGCGCTCGCCGCGCTCAGGTTCGTGTTCCAGCCCCTTGACCCGCGTGAACCAGTTGTCCGAGTCATAGTCGGCATCAATGAAGATGATGCCGTGCTTCTGCGCGAAGCGGATGTTCTCTTCCTTGCGGATTTCGTATTCCCGCACCGGATGGATGTTGGGGTTGTAGAAGAAGATGGTGAAGTCGATGCCGGCATCCACCAGCTTCTGCATGGGTTCGCCCGAGCAGGGGGCGCAGCACGAATGCAGCAGCACGCGGGTCTCGCCGTTGGGCAGCTGCAACGGTTGCTGTTGCTTGGACGAGCGCTTGGTCTGGGCCTGGCGTTGCACGCCGGCCGTGGAAGAGTCGGACATGGGAAACCTGTACGGGGCGGAAAACGATAGAGGGAAAGGCGCGCCAGCACAAACAGCCATTGTACGGTGCCCCCCGAAATTGTGATAGCTCGCCCAGGGTGAGGGGCATGGGTTTGCGGGTAGACTCGAAGCCTGCGCCCGATCATGACCGAAACGGTGGCGTTTCGCGTCGCCAGGGGTTTGTCGCGGCTGCCTGGACGGACCGGTGGCATCCGCAAGGAGAGGTGTCTGGCATCACAAGTGTTGCCTGCACCGCCATTCATCATTTTTCTCGTTGCTGTCTATGTCGACTTCTTTGCGTATCTTTCTGGGGGGCTGCCTGCTGGTGCTGTTGCTGGTGGGGGGGCTGGTGCTGTTGCGGCCTGATCTGCTCATGTCTTTGGGGTTGCCTTCCAGCGAGATGCGTGCTGACGCTCCGCGGAATGGGGCGCGTGCAGTCAGGGGGCAGGATGTGGCAACACAAGAGGGGGCCCCGCAGGATGGGCAGGCTGCTGGCGCGCAGGATGGGAAGGCCGCATCCGGAGGCCAGTCGACATCACCCCAGCAGGCGCCCGCTCAGGAGAGCGACGCCAGCCCGGCGCGGCCTGCCATGGTGGTGACGGTCGCACCGCCGAAGCTTGAGCTTCTGCCCGTACAGGTGGTGGCTGACGGTGATGTGGTGGCCTGGCAGGAGGCCAGCATCGCGTCCGAATCCAATTCGCTGACGCTGGCCGAGGTGCTGGTCGATGTGGGTGACACGGTGAAACGGGGGCAGGTACTGGCGCGCTTCAACGGCAGGACCGTGGCCGAAGATGTCGCCCAGGCCAAGGCGTCGCTGGTGGAGGCCCAGGCCAATGCCGTGGAGGCACGCGCGAACGCACGGCGCGCCCGTCGGCTGCTGCGCACGGATTCCATGAGCAAGCAGCAGGCGGACCAGTACTTCGCGGCCGACCGTTCGGCCCAGGCCCGGGTGCGTTCCGCGCGGGCTGCATTGGCGTCACGCCGGCAGAACTGGCAGAACGTCGAGCTGCGGGCACCCGATGATGGCGTCATCTCGTCGCGCACGGCTACGGAAGGTTCGGTACCTTCGGCCGGGACCGAGCTGTTCAAGCTCATCCGGCAGGGGCGGCTGGAATGGCAGGCCGAGCTGGGCGCTTCCGACCTGATGAAGGTGAAGGCCGGCGATCGGGCCGTGGTGCATGCCGCCAATGGTCGCGAGGTGCTGGCCCGGGTGCGTGCGGTGGCGCCCTCGGCGAACACCAAGACCCGTACCACGCTGGTCTACGTGGATGTGCCAGCAGGCCCCGGACTGTGGGCCGGCATGTTTGCTAACGGCACCTTCGAGCTGGGTCAGAGCCCGGGCCTGACGGTGCCGGTCGATGCGCTGGTTTCCAGCGACGGCTTCCTGTATGTCTATCGCCTTAAGCCCGACAACCACGTCGAGCGAGTGCGCGTGACCACCGGTCGCCAGACCGCCGATCGGCTGGAGGTGATTCCGGCCCGGGGCGAGCAGCTCGCCGAGAGTGACAGGGTGGTGGTGGACGGTGCGGCCTTCCTGTCCGACGCCGATCTGGTGCGGGTGGCGCAGGCGCCGACCGTCGAGAAGGGGGCCCCTGATGACGCGCGGGCAAACGGCATGTCCGGTGGCAGTGACGTTGGGTCGGGTGGCCCTGCGGTGAAGGAAGACGCTGCCGTCAAGGGAGCGGCGCCAGATGACGCCGGAAAGACTCCGGCTGCCAAGGTCTCGGGTAACGCTGCATTCGGGGGCCGTGTGTCCATGCGCATCGATGCGCGGTCGGCTCGGGAGGCAGCATGAATTTCTCGTCCTGGTCGATCCGCAACCCGATTGCGGTGATTCTGCTGTTCCTGATGCTGACGGTAGCCGGCTTGCTGTGCTTCAGCAAGATGCGGATCCAGAATATGCCGGACATGGATTACCCGATGGTGACCGTGACGGCGTCACTGGACGGGGCCACGCCCGGCCAGCTGGAAAACGACGTGGCCCGCAAGATCGAGAACGCGCTGGTCGATCTGCAGGGCGTGCGGCATATCTCCTCCACACTGGGCGATGGGACGGTCTCCCTGATGGTGCAGTTCGAGGTGGACAAGCCCATCCAGGAAGCGCTCGATCAGGTGCGCTCCAAGGTTCAGGGGGTGCGTGGTGACCTGCCCAGCGCATTGCCCGAGCCCGTGGTGGACAAGGTGGACGTGGCTAGCCAGCCGGCGCTGGCCTACGCAATCCAGTCCGACCGGATGGACATGCAGGAACTGTCCTGGTTCGTGGACAATGACCTCAACCGCATGTTGCTGGGTCTGAAGGGCGTGGGCAAGGTGACGCGCGTGGGCGGCGTCACGCGCCAGGTTCATGTCGATCTGGATCCGACCCGACTTCGGGCTCTGGGGCTGACGGTGGGGGGAATTTCCGAGCAGCTGCGCGACAACCAGATCGAGAGCGCCGGTGGCCATGCCGACATCGCCCAGGGCAAGCAGCCCGCGCGGGTGCTGGCGCGCGTGAAATCGGCCGAGCAGCTGAAGAAAGTGCAGATCACCAGTGGCGATGGCCGACGGCTCCTGCTGGGGGAGCTCGGCACCGTCTCCGACACCATCGAGGAGCCGACGACCTCAGCCTGGCTGGACGGCAAGGAGATCGTGGGCTTCGAGGTGAGTCGCAGTCGTGGCGACAGCGAGGTGGATGTGGGGCAACGGGTGCGCGGATTGGTGCAGAAGCTGCAGCAGGACCGGCCGGACCTGAAGCTGACCGAGACGATGGATCTGGCCACACCGGCGCAGGACACGTTCGACAACACCATGCACACCCTTTACGAGGGGGCTGCGCTGGCTGTCATCGTGGTCTGGTTCTTCCTGCGCAACGGGCGGGCCACTTTCCTGGCAGCAGTGGCGTTGCCCATGTCGGTACTGCCGGCTTTTGCAGGCATGTACTTCTTCGGTTTTACACTCAACTTCGTTTCGTTGTTGGCACTGACTCTGGTAATCGGGGTTCTCGTCGATGATGCGATCGTGGAGATCGAGAACATCGAACGGCACTTGGAGATGGGCAAGACACCCTACCAGGCTGCCATGGAGGCCGCCGATGAGATCGGCTTGGCGGTGATTGCCACCACCTTCACGCTGATTGCCGTGTTTCTGCCCACGGCCTTCATGACGGGCATTGTCGGGCGTTTCTTCAAACAGTTCGGCTGGACGGCCGCCATTGCGGTGTTTGCGTCGCTGGTGGTGGCGCGGATGCTCACGCCCATGATGGCAGCCTACATGCTGGCACCGCGCAAGGGGCGGGAAGACAGGCAGGATCCACGCTGGCTGCGCATCTATCTGCGATTGGTGCGCTGGGTGCTGGCGCACCGGCGGCAGACCGCCATCTATGCGGTGCTGTTTTTCGTGGGGTCGCTCGCGTTGGCCACGCAGCTGCCATCGGCCTTCATTCCTCCGGATGATTATGAGCAGACCCAGGTGACGCTGACGCTGGGGCCAGGCGCCACATTGCAGCAGACCGAGCGGGCGGCCGAGACGGCACGCCGGAAGCTTGAGAAACTGCCGCACATCGAGCGGGTCTATACCGCCATCGGCGCGGGCTCGGGCAACCAGTTTTCGGGCGACGTCACCTCCACCAACTATGCGGCGCTGACCCTCACGCTGGCACCCCGAGCGGAACGTCCAAAGAAGACGGAAATCGAGCAGTCGATGCGCAAGGCCTTGGAAGATCTTCCTGGCATGCGGGTGAGCGTAGGATTCAGTGGAGATTCGGGGGCAAATTATGAGTTTGTTGTCTCGGGAAGCGACGGCGCACGCCTGAATGCGGCGGCACGTGATATCGAGCGTGATCTGCGACTCATCAAGGGCGTGGGCAACATCACCTCGTCGGCCAATCTGGTGCGTACCGAGGTGATCGTGCGGCCCGATGCTGCTAAAGCAGCATCGCTGGGCGTGACGCCGCAGGCCATCAGCGATGCGCTGCGGCTGGCCACGCAGGGGGACTATGACCAGTCGCTGCCCAAGCTGAACTTGGAGACGCGGCAGGTTCCTATCGTGGTGCGGCTGGCCAAGCCGGCGCGCGAGAGCCTGAACGCCCTGCGGCGCATCGTGATCGCAGGCGCCAATGATCCGGTCATGCTGGGCCAAGTGGCCACGCTGGAGCTGGGCGGTGGCCCCGCCACCATTTCGCGGCGTGACCGTGACCGGAACATCACCTTCACCATCGAGCTCGGCGACCGGGACCTGAGCAGTGTCGTACAACAAGTGATGAACTTGCCTTCCATCAAGCAGCTGCCGAACGGGGTGAAGATCGAGCAGTCAGGCGATGCCGAGCTAATGGCCGACATGTTCAGCGACTTTGGCATGGCCATGCTGGCCGGTGTGCTGTGCATCTGGATGGTGCTGGTGCTGCTCTTCAAGAGCTTTCTGCATCCGGTCAGTATTCTTTCGGCGCTGCCGCTGGCGGTGGGCGGTTCCTTTGTGGCCCTGTTGCTGGGGCGCTACGACATGTCGCTACCGGCGCTGATCGGGCTGATCATGCTGATGGGCATCGTCACCAAGAACTCGATCCTGCTGGTGGAATACGCCATCATGGCGCGCCGCGACCACGGCATGGACCGCTGGCATGCGCTGATGGATGCCTGCCACAAGCGAGCGAGGCCCATCATCATGACCACCGTGGCCATGGGGGCGGGCATGTTGCCGGCCATCATCGGGTCGCCTTCCACCGACACGTCGTTCAGCGCTCCCATGGGCATGGCCGTGCTGGGCGGGCTCATAACCTCCACGGCGCTGAGCCTGCTGGTGGTACCGGCCGTCTTCACGTACATCGACGATTTCGGCCAGTGGGTGGCACGGCTTTGGCATCGCAAGAAGGCCTGATCGCATGGAGCCGACAGGACAGCTACCCATGTCCGAGCCGCAGACCGTCTCATACTGCCCAGCCGTCCCGTAGCTGGGCGGGGGTGCCTAGCAGCCACGGCAGGGGCTGCCAGCGCTGCACGAACAGATCGATGAGGCTGCGAACTTTCGGTGACAGGTGGCGCTTGCAGGGGTACACCAGCTGGATGGGCACTCCGGGGGCTTGATGGTCGTCCAGCACTGTGACCAGGACGCCGTCTTTCAGGTCATCGGCCACCATGTAACCAGGCAGCTGGACCAGCCCCAGGCCCGCGCGGGCGAACGGCAGCAGCGCCTCGCTATTGTCGGCGCTCAGGAAGGCGCTGTCCTGGAAGACGAGTTCCTTGCCATTCATCGATAGGCGCCAGGGCATGATCCGGCCGGAATGCCGGAAGTACAGGCAGCGATGGCCGGCCAGGTCCTGAGGGTGGTGCGGTGTTCCGTGCCGGGCCAGATAGGCGGGCGAGGCGCAGACCAGTAGCTGGTGCATGCCCAGTGGGCGTGCCGACAGGGTGCTGTCGGGGTTGGGCACTCCGATGCGCAGTACCAGGTCGATGCCTTCTTCAATCAGGTCGACATAGCGGTCGGTCAGTGACAGCTCCAGCTCTACCTTCGGGTAGCGGCGGACGTATTCCAGCAGCAGGTCGGCCACGTAGCTCTTGCCCAGTGTCAACGGCAGGCTCAGGCGCAGCCGGCCAGTCGGTTCGCGGTGCCGCTGGGCCAGCATCTGGTTGGCCTGTTCCAGTTCCTGCAGCGCTGTCAGGCAGTGTTCGTAATACAGCCTGCCCTCATCGGTCGGCGAGAGCGTGCGGGTGGTGCGATGCAGGAGCCGCACGCCCAGGGTCGCTTCCAGGCGTGCAATGCGTTTGCCGATGGTGGAACGGGTGAGGCCCAGCTGCTGTCCAGCCGCGGTGAACGAGCCGGTCTTCACGCTGGAGATGAAGGCGGCGATGTCGGCGATGCTGCTGATTTCCATGGGGCGTAAAGCGGCGGGAAGGCTGCGCACGGGTATATCCGGTGGTGTGAAGTTGCTCACGCGCAACGGCAGCCGAAGCCGAAGAGCCCGGAGAGCCCGGCAATGGGGAATCAAATTCTACAATGCCTAAAATAGAATGTGCTTCGTCATTACATTTCGCCAATGGCGATGGGGAGTGCATCATGTCGACGAGCAATCTGCCTCGTTTTTCCATTCTGGATCCGAAGAACGCCCATCCCGAATTCAGTGGCCTGGGCACGTCGGCTGGTCTGCAGCTGCCCGAGGCGCTGGCGCAGAACAAGGCGTTTTCCGAAGTCTTTCGCAAGGGGCGTGTGACGTTGGGGTTGATCGCGCCCTTCAAGGGCTACCCCGACAGTCCGTTTGCCGATCTGGAGGACCTGGGCGAGCTGGCAGCATTGGCCGACCGGCTGGGCTTCGCGGCGCTGTGGGTGCGCGACGTGCCCTTTTATGACCCAGGCTTTGGTGACGTGGGGCAGGGCTATGACCCGATGGTGACGTTGGGTTATCTGGCGGCGCGCACGCAGCGGATCGCGCTGGGTACGGCGGGCTTCGTCTCTCCGCTGCGCGAGCCGATCCACATGGCCAAGGCCGCGGTCAGTACCGATCGGCTGAGCGGCGGGCGCTTTCTGCTGGGGCTTTCCAGTGGTGACCGCCCGGTGGAATATCCGGCCTTCAAGGTGGATTTCGACAATCGGGCCGAGCGTTTCCGGGAAAGCTGGGAGATGATCCGTACGCTGACCGAACAGTCGTTCCCGAAATTCTCGGGGACGTACTATGGGTCGCTGCAGGGAAATATCGACCTGGTGCCCAAGGCGTCGGGGCGGCTGCCGATGATTGCCATCGGTCGGGCCCGGCAGGAGCTGGACTGGCTGGCCAACACGGCAGACGCGTGGATCTGGCACGGGGTCGATCCGAAGAACACGTGCCGGATCGTCGATACGCTGGCCGAGCTGGGTGATGGTCGCACCTGGCATCCGTTCGGCTACGCCAATTTCCTGGAACTGACGGAAGACCCGAATGAGCCGGCGCGCCTTTTCAACAACATCTTCCTGCGTGGCGGCAGCAAGGCGGTAGCCGAGTTTTGGGCTCAGCAGCGTGAGGAAGGGCTGTCGCACGTCATCATTAATCTGAAACCGACACGCCGACCGGCAGCCGAGGTGCTGCAGGAGCTGGCCGAGAATGTGCTGCCCGTCCTGGGATAAAACGACAGGGGCGCCCACAAAGGCGCCCCCAAGTACCGCAGGCCGAGGAAGGAATCCTCGGCCGATTCATCAGACGGGCCTCATTCGGCCAGGTCCGTCTGCTCGTGGGACATCAGCTCCTGACCGACGCCAGCCAGCAGGCTGAGGTAGCGCTCATACTGCTTCAGCATGTCGGCAATCAGCTCGTTGTGGTCCATGTACTGCACGTCATAGCCCGTACGGCCGTCGAAGAAGTAGGTGTACGGCTCATAGGTGACGCTGTGCTGGATGTGCGGCAGATGCTCGTCGTTGATCAGCTGCTCGGACACTTCGCGCTTGACCGACTTGATGCCGTACATGAAGTCACGCAGGGACTCCTTCTGGATGACCAGTTCCACGGCCGGCTCGGGCTGATCGAAAAGGCTGTTGACCTGCACGGTCAGGCCGTACTTGCTGGTGAGCTCCTGGCGCAGCTCGCGCATGGCGGGCAGGGCCGTGTGCTTCAGGAAGCGCAGGATGTCCTCTTCCTGGGTCTGGTTCATCATCTGTTCCAGACGTGCATGCCAGTTCTTGCCCGACCAGAAGACACTGGACGGATGCACCTTGGTGGAGAAGTACTGGCGGTCGGCGTTCAGGCCTTTCCACAGGCTGAAGCACATCAGCAGCATCAGCATGGCAAAGGGCAGGGCCACGATCAGCGTCATGGTCTGCAGGTTGCCCAGGCCACCTTCTCGCATCAGCACCACGGCCACGATCGACATCAGCACGCCCCACATGATGGCCTGCCAGCGTGGCGAGGTCAGGCTCTTGTCGCGCGAGGCGATGTTGTTCAGCACGTAGATGCCCGAGTCGGCCGAGGTGACGAAGAAGAGCGCGATCACCGCCAGGCTGATGATGCCCGTGAGCGCAGGCAGCGGCAGGAACTCCAGGAACTTGAAGAGCAGCTTCTCGGGCGTGCCCGTCATGCTGCCCAGCACACCGGCAGCACCGTGGGCGTCCATCCAGATGGCGGTGTTGCCGAACACGGTGAACCACAGCACGCCGAACAGCGACGGGATGACCAGCACGCCAAAGATGAACTCACGGATGGTGCGGCCGCGCGAAATGCGGGCGATGAAAAGCCCCACGAACGGCGCCCACGAGCACCACCAGGCCCAGTACAGGATGGTCCAGCCGGTGAACCATTCGGTGTGCTTGTGCTCGTAGGTGTAGGTCTTGAAGCTGAGCTGGAGGATGTGGCTGGCGTAGGTGCCGATGTTTTCGCTGAAGGCAGCCAGCAGGTGCAGCGTGGGGCCGGTGGCCAGCACGAACACCAGCAGCGCGATGGCCAGGCAGAGGTTGATCTCGCTGAGCAGCTTCACGCCCTTGCCGACGCCCGAGATGGCCGAGGTGACAGCCAGCGCCATGACCACGGCGATGATGACGATGCGCAGCGTGAAGGTGTTCTCGCTGATCCAGCCCAGCTGTTCCAGGCCGGCACCCATCTGGGTGGCGCCAAAGCCCAGCGTGGTGATGATGCCGAACAGCGTGGCCAGCAGCGCCATGATGTCGATGGCATCACCCAGGCGGCCGTTGATGCGCTCCTTGAAGAGCGGATAGAAGCAGGAACGCAGTGCCAGAGGAAGCTTGTAGCGGAAGCCGAAATAGGCCAGCGCCAGGGCAATCATGCCGTACACGCCCCAGGCGTGGATGCCCCAGTGGAACATCGAATGCAGCAGTGCCTGCTGTTCGCGCTGTTCGGGGGCGCCGACGGTGATGTCGGACAGGTAGTGGGACAGCGGCTCGGCCACACCGAAGAACATCAGGCCCACGCCCATGCCGGCCGCAAAGAGCATGGCCAGCCAGGACAGCACGCCGAATTCGGGCTCTTCCTCGTCATTGCCCAGCGTGATGCGGTCGTGGTAGCCGGGCCGCACGTGCTGGTCGAGGCTGGCGCCGTAGGCGGCCCACGCCCAGTTGGCGGCCTTGATCATGTCGTCGTACACCTTCTGGTTGTCCCACA
>CAUVLK010000044.1:0-11043 GCA_963552635.1 uncultured Lautropia sp.
GCGGACATCTTCATTGATCATGAGCCGGCCGACACATTGCTTCTGCAGCTGCAGCAGGACATCCTCGATCTGGCGCCACTGGCCGAGACGCGCAGCCGCTGGCCGGCGGTCGATCCCCGGCGTGACCGATCCATCCGTTTCCAGATCTGCCACAGTGCGCAGCGCGAGGTTGAGGTGTTACATGACCAGCTGCTGGCCGCCTTTGCAGCGGATCCCACGCTGCAGCCGCGGGACGTGATCGTGATGGTGCCCGACATCGCCACCTATGCGCCGCACATTCAGGCGGTGTTCGGGCTGTATCCGCCGCAGGATCCGCGCTTCATTCCGTTCTCGATGGCCGACCAGCAGAGCCGCAGCCACGAGCCGCTGCTGGCCGCCGTGGAGTTCCTGCTGGACCTGCCGCAGGCGCGCCTGTCGGTGTCCGAGGTGCTGGATCTGCTGGAGGTGTCGTCGTTGCAGCAGCGTTTCGGCATCGAACCCGAACAGTTGCCGCAGCTGCGCGGCTGGATCGAGAAGAGCGGCATCCGCTGGGGGCTGGACCCTGCGCAGCGGCAGTCGCTGGAACTGGACGATGCCGTGGCGCAGAACAGCTGGTGGTTCGGACTGCAGCGCATGTTGCTGGGCTATGTGGCGGGCCATACCGGCACGTGGTCGGACATCGAGCCGCTGGACGAGATCAGCGGCCTGGACGGCGAGCTGCTGGGCCGGCTGCTGGCCCTGGTGCGGGCGCTGCAGGACACCTGGCAGGATGTGCGCAATCCCGCCACGCCCCAGGAGTGGGGCGTGCGGCTGCAGGCCATGCTGGACCGCTTCTTCGTGGCCGATGAGGGGCGCGAGGGCATCCTGCTGATGCGCCTTTCCGAGGCCTTGCAGCAATGGCTGGACGATTGTGCCGAGGCGCAGATGGATCTGCCGCTGCCCCTGTCGGTGGTACGGGAGCACTGGCTGGCCAGCTTCGACGACGAGGGACTGGGACGGCGATTCTTTGCCGGCGCCGTCACCTTTGCCACGCTGATGCCGATGCGGGCGATTCCGTTCCGCCACGTGTGCCTGCTGGGCATGAACGACGGCGACTTTCCGCGTTCGCGCCAGCCGGCGGACTTTGACCTGATGGGCAACGATTATCGACCGGGTGACCGTTCACGCCGCGAGGATGATCGCTATCTGTTCCTGGAAGCGCTGCTGTCGGCTCGTGAGCAGCTCTCCATCAGCTGGGTGGGGCGCAGTGTTCATGACGACTCACCGCGTCCGCCCTCCGTGCTGGTGGCGCAGTTGCGTGACCATATCGCTGCCGGGTGGCGGCTGGACGGTCGTGACGAGGAGACGGGTGCTGCACTGCTGGAGGCGCTGACAACCCAGCATCGCCTGCAGCCCTTCAGTCGGGCGTATTTCGTGCGCGATGGCGCTGCGGACTCAACGCGGGCGGGGAATGACGATCTCTTCAGCTATTCGAACGAATGGCGAATGGCGCTGCAGCAGGCCGAAATGGGGCATGCCGACCACGCTTCGGAAGGGGGCGAGGTTGAAAGCGATGTCGCGGAAAATGTAGTGAACGTGTCTGCATCCGGTTCTTCCCGGTGGCCGATGCTGCCACCTGCCGAGTGGCCCGAGGAACTGACGCTGGAGGAGCTGACGCGCTTCCTGAAAAGGCCGGTCGCGTACTTCTTTCGCAAGCGGCTGGACATCCACTGGCAGGACGAGGATGCGGTGGTGCCCGATCATGAGCCGTTCAGCCTGGATGGTCTGCAGCAATGGCAGCTGCAGGCCGATCTCATCGCGTCGCAGCAGCATCGGGTTGCGGTGACGCTTTTGTCCCCGGGCGCGGCAACTGAAGAATCCGGTTCCACCTCCGGGTTGAAGGAGGATCTTGCCGACGTGCTGGCCGAGGAGCGTGCACAAGCGCTGACGCGGTTTGCCCGTGCCGGCCAGCTGCCGGTGGGCGCCTTCGGCGAACTGATGCGCGAGAAGCTGGATGCGCCGATGGCGGAGATGTTCGAGACCTATCTGAAAGAGATCGGCCGCTGTCCGACCGTGTTGCCGGATGAGGCGTTCCTGTGGCCTGAACAACCGTCGGTGTCGCCACCGGTGGTCGGTACGCTGGACCAACTGAGGGCAGGCTCGGAGAGCGAGCGCGTGCGGCTGCTGATCAGTGCCAGCAATCTGGTCAACAAGGCAGGCGGGAAGAAAGCGTCTTCCGGCAAGGGATCGAAGTCCTCATCCGGAGGGGGCAAGGACAGCAGCTATCGCTACGACAAGCTGCTGGACTACTGGGTGCATCATGTGGCGGGCAATCTGTCGGGAAAGCCGCTTCGGACACGAATCATCGGCAAGGAAGGCAGCGCGGTCGAACTGATGCCGCTGGATCGGGAGGTTGCGCTGGCGTACTGGCAGGACCTGCTGCAGGCCTGGAACCTGGCCTGCCGTCGGCCGCTGCCGCTGGCAGCCAGGACGGGATTTGCGTGGGTGCTGGGTGGATCGTCCGAGGATCCGGGCAAGCGACAGCAGGCGGCGCAGATGGCTTATGAGGGTAGCGAGAGCAGCTTTGGAGGCGTGGGTGAGTGCCTGCAGGATGAGTACCTGATGCGTGCCTATCCGGATTTTCAGGCCCTGGAGGAGGACGGCGAGTTTGCCCAGTGGAGCGAGCGGCTTTTGCAACCGCTGGCGGATGCCGTCGTCAGGAAGGGCGCAGCATCGCGCCATGAGGGATCCGGTGAAGGAGATACCCATGGTGAATGAACAGGGGCCGGGGATGACGGATGCCGGAAAAGCCGGAATGTCCGGGAGCGGATACGCTGAGGGGGCTGCTGCCGTGCGGCCGGAGCAGCCCCGGCGAGTCGATCCGCTGCATTTTCCGCTGTGGGGAAGCCGGCTGATCGAGGCCAGCGCGGGTACCGGCAAGACCTACACGATCGCAGCCCTGTACCTGCGGCTGGTGCTGGGACATGGCGAGCGCGGCACGGCAGGTCTTGATGCGGCGTATCCGCCCGAAGCGGGCATGGGATTTCTTGAAGGGGCCAGACCCTCCGAGGAGGCTACGGCGTTCCGCGAAGCACTGACCCCGCCGAAGATTCTGGTGGTGACCTTCACCGAAGCGGCCACGCTGGAACTACGGGACCGCATCCGGGCGCGGCTGGCCGAGGCCGCCGCGTTCTTTCGGGCCAGTGCCGAAGCCATCGAGGCGGGAACATGCCTGGATGTCATGGAGCCGGGGAGAGTCCCAGATCAGGATGTCGTTGGCGGATGCTCTTTGCCGGACGCCGTCTTGGCCGGGGAAAGTCTTGCCGTGCTGCCGAAGGCCGATCCTTTCCTGCAGGGGTTGCGTGATGCCTATCCGCCGGCCCAGTGGTCCGAGCGGGCACGTACCCTGCAGCTGGCGGCAGAGTGGATGGATGAATCAGCCATTTCCACCATCCATGGCTGGTGCAACCGCATGCTGCGTGAGCATGCCTTCGACAGCCGCGGGCTGTTCAACCAGACATTGAGCACCGACACGTCGGAGCTGCTGGCCGAGGCCTGTCGTGATTACTGGCGCAACTTCTGCCAGGGGCTGCCGCTGGAGGCTGCCCGGGTGCTGCAGGACTGGTGGGCCGATCCGGATGTGCTGCAGAAGGAAGTGCAGAGCCTGCTGCCCGATCTGGACGCGTTGTCCGGTGAGGGGCACTCGCCGGCCGATGCCATTGGCGAGGCGCTGCAGCAGCGCAGGCAGCAGCTGCAGGCACTAAAGGCTCCCTGGCGGGAGGGCTGGATCGATGAGCTGGGGCGCATGCTGGATGCCGGACGGGAAAAGCCTGCCGCTTCACGCAAGGGCAAGGGAGGTGCCGGGCCGGTGTCGGAAGCACGGTGTGAACAGGCATTTCCGATTGGCTGGCTCAATGGCAGCAAGGTGAAAACCAACAACCAGGCCCAGTGGCTGCAGCTGCTGCGTGACTGGGTGGACGATGCCGACATGGCAAAGCCCGGGCTGTCCGAGACGGCCATGAAGCGCCTGACGCCGGACGGCCTGCGTGACGCCTTCGGCAAGGATGTTGATGCCCAGGATCCGGCGCTCGTGGCCATGCTGGAACATCCGGCGCTGGTGGCGATGGCAAACCTGCCGGGGAAGCTGGCGGCGCTGCCGGATGGACGACAGGCGACGCTGCTTCATGCTGCACGCTGGATTGAGGCGCGCTACCGCAGGGCGCGTGACCAGAGAAGCGAGATGAGCTTCGATGATCTGCTGCGACAGCTGGCGAAGGCACTGGCTTCAGAGGGCGGAGAGCGGCTGGCTGAACGGATCCGGACGCAGTTTCCGGTGGCGATGATCGATGAATTCCAGGATACCGATCCGGTGCAGTACAGCATCTTCAACCGGGTCTATCGGGTGGAGAAGAACTGCCCGGAGCAGGCGCTGATCCTGATCGGTGATCCGAAGCAGGCCATCTATGCCTTTCGGGGGGCCGACATTCATACCTATCTGCGGGCGCGCGCGGCCACCTGGGGACGGCACTACACGCTGGACACCAATTTCCGCTCGTCGAAAGCGATGGTGGCGGCCGTCAACCATGTCTTTGAGGTGGCCGAGCAGCGTCCCGGCGGTGCATTCCGGTTTGGTGCCGTATCGGATGAAGGGCGTGGTGCAGGAACAGCGGCGTCGCTGCCTTTCCTGGCGGTGAAGGCGCAGGGGCGCAAGGAAGTCTGGCAGGACACGAAGCATCCGGACGGAGCAGCGCCGGCACTGGTCGCCTGGACAATGCCGGAAGACGCAAGCAACAGGTTGAATGCCAAGTCCGGCCATGTGTCCAAGGGGGCCTATACCGCGCATTACGCCGAGGTCACGGCACGGGAGATCGTGCGCCTGCTGCGGGCGGGGGCCGAGGGTCTGGCCGGTTTTGCCGTACCGGCAGGTCCGTGTGAACGGCCTGGTCATGCGAGTGAGGGGGATTCACGCAGCGTTTCCGGCGTGCGGCCGGCCGACATCGCCGTGCTGGTCAACAACGGTCGGGAGGCCGATGCCGTCAGAAAGGCCCTGCGTGCCCAGGGCATCCGCAGCGTCTATCTGTCCGAGGATGAATCGGTCTACGCCAGTCCGGTGGTGCCGGCACTGCTGCGCTGGCTGCAGGCGGCGGCCGAGCCTGCCAGCGGACGGCTGCTGCGTGCCGCATTGGGTACCACCCTGTGCGGACTGGACGCCCTGCAGCTGGCGCGGCTGGTGCATGACGAGCTGCACTGGGAGGAGCGGGTGGCGCAGTTCCAGCGCTACCGGGAGATCTGGCGCAGCCAGGGCGTGCTGCCGATGGTTCGTCACATGCTGCAGGATTTTGGCGTGGTGCCCCGCTTGCTGGCGCAAGGGGGTGAGCGGCAGCTGACCGATCTGCTGCATCTGAGCGAGCTGCTGCAGCAGGCTTCCACCCGGCTGGAAGGCGAGCACGCCCTGGTGCGCTACCTGCAGGAGCAGCGGGATGCCCCCGAGGGCGAGCGCGATGCGCGCCGCCAGCGGCTGGAAAGCGACGATGCCCGGGTGCGCGTGGTGACGGTGCACAAGTCCAAGGGGCTGGAGTATCCGCTGGTGTTCCTGCCGTTCTTCTGTGCTGCGCGTCCGGTGGAGGCGAAGGATGCACTGCTGCGCTGGCATGATGCCGATGGCCAGCTTCGACTGGTGCCGGGCAGAGCAGCCGATGACGAGATTGTGGCCGCAGCCGATGCGGAACGGCTGGGCGAGGATCTGCGAAAGCTGTATGTGGCACTGACGCGGGCACGTCATGCCACCTGGGTGGGTCTGGGGGCCCTGGAGGATCTGCACCGCAGTGCGGCAGGTCATCTGCTGGGGCTGGGTGATGAAGGTGGCGATGGTCATCGGCTGTTTGCTGCCCTGCAGGAACAGGTCGGCCAGTGGCGTGAGGGCATCGCACCGGGTGTGGTGGCGGTGGAGGAAGCGTCGTTGCCGGCCGACGGGCAAGACGATGGGGGCATGACACAGGTGGCCTTGTGGCGCTCCTCTGAGTGTGCATCCCGGCGGGACACCGCGTGGAAGACACCGCCGATGCTGCCTGGCCAGCCATGGCCGCGCTGGTGGATTGCCAGCTATTCGGCGCTGGAGGTGGAAGATGTTGCAACGACGCTTTCCGCATCCGGCTCACCGTCTGACCGGGGCGTGCAGGAGGCGGTTGCCGTGCATGGGAACGCGGCACGCGTGACACCGGTGGCCGGTGATGGATGGGAGCCCGGGCGGAACGTGGCTGAAAGTGATGCGCCTTATGGCGATTCCGCGCTGACCGACACCTGGGCCGAGCAGCGCACGGCGGATGCGGTGTGGCAGCGGCATCTGGTTCAGGTGGCAGAAGCGTCCGCGCTGGCGGTGCCGGATCCTGACCAGGAGATGGGGTTGTCCGGCAGCAGCGTGCATGACTTCGTGCGAGGCCCGCAGGCCGGTACCTTCCTGCACGGCCTGCTGGAATGGGCTGGACGCCAGGGCTTTGCGACGCTGGCTAAGGATCCGGCACGCCTGGCTGAGCAGGTGCGCTGGCGCTTGCAGCGCATGCCGGACTGGCAACCCTGGCAGTCGCTGTTGACGGACTGGCTGGTGCGTCTGCTGACGAAGCCCCTGCCGCTGGATGCGGCGGGCAGGGGGCGGGCTCCGGAAAGCACACCAGATACGCCGGTGGATGCTGGGTACGCACCGTCTGACGGGGGCTCGTCCTTCACACTGGCTGGCCTGCGGCAGTATCAGGTGGAGATGAGTTTCATGCTGGCGGTGCAGGACATCGACCTGCCGGCGCTGGATGTCTGGGTGCGGCAGCATGTGTTCAGGGGCGCGGCGCGGCCGCCGTTGCTGCCGGGGCAGCTCAACGGCATGCTGAAGGGCTTCATCGACCTGGTGTTCGAGCATGAGGGACGCTTCTACGTACTGGACTACAAGTCGAACTGGCTGGGGGCTTCGGATGAGGCCTACCGCGTCGAGACCATGCAGGCGGCGGTGCTGGCCCACCGCTACGAGCTTCAGTATCTGTTCTACCTGCTGGCGCTGCATCGGCTGCTGAAGGTGCGGCTGCCGGACTACGATTACGACCGCCATGTGGGCGGGGCGCTCTATCTGTTCCTGCGTGGCAGCGGTGCGCCGTCACGGGGCGTGTTCACGGCCCGGCCGCCCCGGGCGGTGATCGAGGCACTGGATGCGGCCTTTGCGGGGCAGCGGCCTCTGGGGGCAGACAAGCCATGACGAGAGGTGCAATGACACGGCGAGGCCGAAAACCGGTTCAGGACGAACTGACGGGGGACCTGTTTGCTGCGATGCCGGAGACAGGGCGGGAGCCGGATGTGGCGCTGCCCACGGACGTGGCCGGCATGCTGGCGCTTCTGGCACGCTGGCATGAGGAGGGCTGGCTGCGGCGCATTGATCTGGAGCTGGCGCATTTTCTGGCGGAGGGAGCGGAACCATCCCCGGCGTTGCCGCCGGTGCTGCTGGCGGCGGCGTTGTGCAGCTGGCAGTTGGGACGAGGCCATGTCTGCCTGGATCTGCAGGCGGCGCTGGAGCAGCCGATGCAGGTGCTGTCGATTCCGGTAGGCCCCTGGCTGAAGACGCTGACGCTGGCAGACTGGCAGGCCGCCTGTGTGGCGTGTCCATCGCTGGTGGCGCAGCCGTTGGCCACGGGGTCGACGGATGAGGCATCCGCGGATGGCGCCCGGACGACACCGCTGGTGCTGGTGCAGCATCGCCTGTACCTGCGGCGTTTCTGGCAGTACGAGCAGGACGTCCAGCAAGGCATCCGGCAGCGGCTGATGCTGCCGGGGCTGTCCGGCGAAGAAGAGCCTCGCCTGCAGGAGGCGCTGGTGGTGCTGTTTGGCGGACCGGGCAGTGCCGGGGCAGAGCACGCAGCCCATGCAGCGGCCCATTCGGTGCATATGGCCGGTATGCCGGCTGCAGGAGCGGTCGGGGATGCGGTGGCTGAGCCCGGGCGCAGGGCGGACTGGCAGCGGATTGCCTGTGCGCTGGCGGCACGACGGCGCTTCGGGCTGATCACCGGGGGGCCGGGTACGGGCAAGACGACGACGGTGATCCGGCTGCTGGCCCTGTTGCAATGGCTGGCGCTGGCCGGGCAGGGGCAGTTCCTGCGCATCGGGCTGGCGGCGCCTACCGGCAAGGCGGCAGCACGGCTGGGCAGCTCGATCAGCAGCGCCATCGACCGGCTGCCGCTGAAGGACGTGTCCCAGGGCGAGGCGATCCGGGCGGCCATTCCGCGGTCCGTGTCGACGCTGCACCGGTTGCTGGGCAGCCGGCCGGGCACGCGGCATTTTCGGCATAATGCACGCAATCCGCTGCCGCTGGACGTGCTGGTGATCGACGAGGCCTCGATGATCGACCTGGAGATGATGGCGCAGGTCATGCATGCGCTGCCACCCCGGGCACGGCTCATCCTGCTGGGGGACAAGGACCAGCTGGCGTCGGTGGAGGCCGGTGCCATTCTGGGTGAGCTGTGTGCCCATGCCCGCGAGGGACGCTACTGGCCGGAGACGGTCGACTGGGTGGCCCGGGTGGCGCAGGAGCCCATCGACCATGGGCTGCAGGCTGACGGGGCAGACGATGGCACGCTGCTGGACCAGAGCGTCGGCATGCTGCGTCACAGCCATCGCTTCGGGGCGGACAGCGGCATCGGTCGTCTGGCGGCCCTGGTCAATGACGGCGACGTGGCCCGGGGGCAGCGCCTGTGGGACGAGGTGCGGGCAGGGTGCGTTCCGGGTCAGGTACCCGATATCGCCCGGATCGAGGTGGACGCCGAGCGTTGGGACGCGTTGCGGCAATTGGTGGTTCACGGCCGGCTGGACGGGGTGTCTGCCGAGGCGGGGCCGGTGGGGTACGCGCATTACCTGCGGTGGATGCACCAGAACCGTCCGGCAGACGAGGCTGGGCAGGACGCCTTCGATGACTGGGCGGCCAACGTGCTGCAGGCCCATGGGCGCTTCCAGCTGCTGTGCGCGCTGCGTCAGGGAATCTGGGGGGTGGAGCGACTGAACCGGCAGATTGCGCTCTGGCTGCAGTCGGCGGGCCTGCTAGCGGCGAGCGAGGGGTGGTACGCGGGTCGACCGGTGATCGTCACCCGCAACGACTACGAGCTGGGGCTGATGAATGGTGACGTGGGCATTGCGCTGGCGGCCCAGGGCGGTCGGTTGCGGGTGGCGTTCCCGGCCGAGGGGGGCAGCCGTGCCATTCGCTGGGTGCTGCCCAGCCGGCTGCAGGCGGCCGAGACGGTGTTTGCCATGACGGTGCACAAGGCGCAGGGCTCGGAGTTTGACCACGCGGCGCTGGCGATGCCGGCCGAGCTGTCGCCGGTGCTGACCCGTGAGCTGGTCTATACGGCCATCACGCGGGCACGGCGCTTCTTCACGCTGGTGGGGCCGGGCGGGCTGGACGGCGTGCTGGGGCAGGCCATCCGTCGCCGGGTGCTGCGGGCCAGTGGCCTGATGGCGGGGGCGCTGCAGGCGAAGGACTGAGGCTGTACGGCCCGGTGCCGGCACAAGCGCCAGGGGCGGGGTCCCGACGGTCTGGGCGGGGGCGTGCCGGTGGATCAGCTTGGCCCTGTAGAATAGCCAGCTGTCCTTCTCCGGCTTCGTCCAGGCGACACGAGCATTCATGGCAAGCATCGCGGTCATCATTCTCAGACACGTGCGCAGCACGTTCAAGCGCATCTTTCACAACCATTACCTGCGTGAGCTGTCGCGGGCGTCACGTGCCAGGACATCAGGGGAGAACAGCTGGTGTTGACCTACTTCTGGGCGCTGATGTGCGTCTTCGGCATGGCTGCAGGCCAGATCCTTTTCAAGCTGGCGGCCAATTCACTGGCCGAGACCGGATCCTTCCTGGTACCGCGCACGGCCACGCTGCTGTTCACGGCGCTGGCGCTGTACGGGCTCATCACCATCGCCTGGATCTGGGTGTTGCAGAAGGCCGACCTGGGCAAGGTCTATCCGATGATGGCACTGGCTTTCGTGCTGGTGCCGCTGGCCAGTCACTGGCTGTTCGGCGAGCGCTTCACGTCCCAGTATTTCATCGGCATCGTGCTGATCATGACCGGCATCGTGGTGGCGGTGCGTTCCTGAGCCAGGGGAGAGCATCTTCCGACGTCAGGAAGGATGGGATGTTCCGGATCGGCGCATGCATGTTTCATGGGTACTGCAATGGAGATGAAGATGGGCGATGAATTGCCTTCGGCATGGAACAGTGAACTGGCGGAAGCGTCCTGGCTGATCGTGCCTCTTTATAACGAAGGCCAGGTCATCCGCAGCGTGATGCAGGAAGCGCGCCGAACCTTTCCGAACATTGTCTGCGTGGATGATGGAAGTCGTGACGACTCTGCGCAGGAGGCATTGGCCGCAGGTGTCCACGTGGTGCAGCATCCCATCAACCTGGGGCAGGGAGCGGCGTTGCGAACCGGTCTGGACTATGCGCTTGCACAGGCCGGCTCCCGGTATTTCGTGACCTTCGATAGTGACGGACAGCATCGTGTCGTCGATGCGCAACGGATGGTCTGCAGGCTGGCTGACGGTTCAGTCGATGTCGTCATCGGTTCCCGCTTCCTGGATACGCGGACCAGGACCGGGTGGTTGAAGCGGGTGATCCTTCGTTGTGCGGTATGGTTCGAACGCATGCGCACCGGAATGCGCCTGTCCGATGCCCACAACGGGTTGAGAGCGCTGAACCGGAAGGCTGCCGTGGCCATCGAGATCAACCAGAACCGCATGGCGCACGCCAGCGAGATCACTTCCGAGATCGCACGGAACCGGTTGGCCTACGCGGAGGAGCCTGTCCATATCCTGTATACGGACTATTCGCGTGCCAAGGGACAGTCGGTATGGAATCTGGTCAACATTCTGAGTGATCTGGTGTTCAAATGACGCTGGACATGTTTTCTGGGACAAGAAGAAGTGAGTTCTGATCAGGCTGCCATCAAGCTGGTTCTCATCACGGTATTTGCCGGAATCGCACTGTTTGTCGTCATTCCCGGACGTGGCCAGCGGGGCAAGGCGCTGCAGCGCCTTGCATGGCTGCTGGTGATCCTCATGGCCGTCATT
>CAUVLK010000045.1:0-11009 GCA_963552635.1 uncultured Lautropia sp.
CAGCCTGCTGGCGCAGGTCGATTCCTCGGTGGGCGGCAAGACCGGCATCAACCACGCCCGCGGCAAGAACATGGTGGGGGCCTTCCACCAGCCCCGGCTGGTCGTGGCCGACACCGGCACGCTGAAGACGCTGCCCTCGCGTGAGCTGGCGGCCGGCCTGGCCGAAGTCATCAAGCACGGCGCCATCGCCGACCGCGCCTACCTGGAACAGGTGGCCGTCGACATGCCGGCACTGCTGGCCTGCCAGCCCGAGGCGCTGGCGCGCGCCATCCTGGCCTCCATGCGCATCAAGGCGGCCGTGGTGGCTGCCGATGAGCGCGAGGCCGGCGTGCGGGCACATCTCAACTTCGGCCACACCTTCGGTCATGCCATCGAGGTCGGCGCCGGTTACGGCAAGTGGCTGCACGGTGAGGCCGTGGCCGCCGGCATGGTGATGGCAGCCGACCTATCCGTGCGGCTGGGCCGCATGCCTGCCGAGCAGCTCGATGAGCTGCGCCGGATCATCACGTCGGCCAATCTGCCCACCCGAGCACCCGCCTGGCCGGTGGATGACTACCTGCGCAACATGGCCATCGACAAGAAGGCCGAACACGGCATCCCCGTCTTCGTGGTCCTGAACGGGCTGGGCCATGCGGCCACCACCCGCGCCGACGAGGCACAGGTTCGGGCGGTCATCGCGGATCATCTGCGATGAGCCGTGAATGGGGCGCCCGGGGGCGTTCCTCCCTGGGCGGGTTCATCCGGGCGGGTGCCGTGTGGTGAAGCAGGAATGAAGCGATGGCCCGCCGCCCGCGCCTGATCCTGCCCGGTCAGCTCCATCACATCCTGCTGCGTGGCAACAACGACCAGCCGGTGTTCGTCGACGACGAGGATCGCCAGGCGTTTCGTCAGATCCTGGGTGAGGCGGCCCGCCAGCAGGGCGCCACGCTGCATGCGTGGCTGCTGCTGCCCAACCGGGTGCATCTGCTCGTCACCCCGCGCGAGGAGCGGGCCCTGGCCGCTGTCATGCAGACGCTGGGCCGTCAGTACGTGCGCTGCTTCAACACCCGTCACCAGCGCAGCGGCACGCTCTGGGAAGGGCGCTTTCGTGCATCGCTCATCGAGGGCGTACGCTTTGGCCTGGTCTGTCAGCAGTACCTGGAACGGCTGCCGGTGGCGATGGGGCTGGCTCCCACGCCTGCCCACTACCTGTGGTCCTGCGCACGGCACCACCTGGGGCTGGAGCATGAGCCTGGCCTGCAGCCCCAGCCTGCCTACTGGGCGCTGGGCAACACGCCCTTCGAGCGTGAAGCTGCCTGGCAGGCGCGGCTGACGGAAGAGTCCCTCGCCCAGGCCCTGGCCGAGGTGCATCCGCACCTGGCCCATCGAGATCTGGCACGGGCCCTGGCCAGTGGGCATCCCATCGCCACCCATGCCTGGCTGCATCGGCTGGAGCTGATCCATGACCGGACGCTGCAGTTTCGTACGGTGGGCCGGCCGGTGAAGAGGATCGCCACCGGGCCACGACAGGCCTCGAAAAACTCGTAACCCGCTGATTCATCTGTATAAAATATCACCCAAGAGGGTTGCAGGTACACTTGCCCCTGTATCTCGCCCAGGTGCCAGTTGTTCTGTCCCCATTACTGGGGAGTCGAGCTATTTAGTGATATTTAACTTGCTCTGACCCTAATTTTCTCATTGCGCAGCAGGGTTTGACATTCTTATTCTTGTGTCCGTAGCGTGTCCGGGAAAGTCCTGACAAGGGGCTCTGGCAGGCGCTTGCGGAACCAGGAGAGAACCCATGCCGATATTCCAGCCCCGGGCGCTGCCCGCCCCGCAGGGGATGTACAACCCCGTCAACGAGCACGATGCCTGTGGCGTCGGCTTCGTGGCACACATCAAGGGCCGCAAGAGCCACGAGATCGTGCAGTACGGGCTGCGCATCCTGCTCAACCTCGACCATCGCGGCGCCACCGGGGCCGATACGCTGTTCGGTGACGGGGCCGGGATGCTGCTGCAGATTCCGGATGCACTGCTGCGCGAGGAGATGGCGGCCCAGGGCGTGACGCTGCCGCCGGCGGGCGAATATGGCGTGGGCATGATCTTCCTGCCGCGCGAGCCGGCTTCGCGCGCCGCCTGTGAGAAGGAGCTGGAGCGCACCGTGCGCGACGAAGGCCTGGTGGTGCTGGGCTGGCGCGACGTGCCGGTGGATGCCGACATGCCGATGTCGCCGCTGGTGCGCGACTCCGAACCCGTCATCCGTCAGCTCTTCATCGGTCGGGGCCAGAACGTGATGGTGCAGGATGCGCTGGAGCGGCGCCTGTACCTGCTGCGCAAGCGTTCGGCGCACCGCATCCAGAACCTGAACCTGAAGTTCGGCCACACCTATTTCGTGCCGTCGATGTCGACGCGCACCATCGTCTACAAGGGCCTGCTGCTGGCCGACCAGGTGGGGGTCTACTACAAGGATCTTGCCGACCCGCGCTGCACCTCGGCGCTGGCCCTGGTGCACCAGCGCTTTTCCACCAACACCTTCCCGGCCTGGGAGCTGGCGCACCCGTTCCGGATGGTGGCGCACAACGGCGAGATCAACACCGTCAACGGCAACTACAACTGGATCCGTGCCCGCGAGGGCACGATGGCCTCGCCGGTGCTGGGGGCCGACCTGCAGAAACTCTATCCGCTGATCTTCCCCGGCCAGTCGGATACGGCCTGCTTCGACAACGTGCTGGAGCTGCTCACCATGTCGGGCTATTCGATGACCCACGCGGTGATGATGATGATTCCCGAGGCCTGGGAGCAGCATGCAGCCATGGACCCGGCGCGGCGGGCCTTCTATGAATATCACGCCGCAATGATGGAGCCGTGGGACGGCCCCGCGGCGCTGGCCTTTACCGATGGCCGGCAGATCGGCGCCACGCTGGACCGCAACGGCCTGCGGCCGGCACGCTACCTGGTGACGGAAGACGATCTGGTGGTGATGGCGTCGGAATCCGGCGTGCTGCCCGAGATCGCGGATTCGCGCATCGTCAAGAAATGGCGGTTGCAGCCCGGCAAGATGTTCCTGATCGACCTGGAGCAGGGCCGCATCATCGACGACAGCGAGATCAAGGCGCAGCTGGCCGCCTCCAAGCCCTACCGGCAGTGGATCGACGCACTGCGCATGCGTCTGGACGAGGTGGCCGGCCCCGATGACGACAGCGTGCCACAGCCGACGGAATCGCTGCTGGACCGCCAGCAGGCCTTCGGCTACACGCAGGAGGACATCAAGTTCCTGATGGCACCGATGGCGCTCAACGGCGAGGAAGCCATCGGCTCGATGGGCACCGACACGCCGATCACGGTGCTGTCGGCCCACAACAAGCCCTTCTATCACTACTTCAAGCAGCGTTTTGCGCAGGTCACGAACCCGCCCATCGACCCGATCCGCGAGGAAATGGTGATGTCGCTGGTGAGCTTCATCGGCCCCAAGCCCAACCTGCTGGACATCAACAACGTCAACCCGCCGCTGCGGCTGGAAATCGACCAGCCCATCCTGCGGCCGCCGCAGATGGCGCGGCTGCGTGACATTGCGCGCTTCACCGACGGCAAGTTCCGCAGCCTGGAGCTGCCTTGTTGCTACCCGGTGGCCTGGGGGCGTGACGGCATCGAGGCGCGGCTGGCCGCCCTGTGTGCCGATGCCGTGGATGCGGTGCGCAACGGCTACAACATCCTCATCATCACCGACCGGACCATGGACCGCGATCACGTGGCCATTCCGGCGCTGCTGGCCCTGTCGGCCGTGCACCAGCACCTGATTGCCCGTGGACTGCGCACCAACACCGGCCTGGTGGTCGAGACGGGCTCGGCACGCGAGGTGCATCACTTCGCCGTGCTGGCCGGCTACGGGGCCGAGGCCATCCATCCCTACCTGGCCATGGAGACCATCGTCGACATGCACCGCGAGCTGAGCGCGGAACTGTCGGCAGAAAAGGCCATCGCCAACTACATCAAGGCCATCGGCAAGGGGCTGCGCAAGGTGATGTCCAAGATGGGCATCTCCACCTACATGTCGTACACCGGGGCACAGGTGTTCGAGGCGGTGGGTCTGGCGCGCGAACTGGTCGATCGCTATTTCACCGGCACGGCCAGCAACATCGAGGGCATGAACGTCTTCGACGTGGGCGAAGAGGCGCTGCGCATGCACCGCACCGCCTACGGCAATCAGGCCGAGCTGGCCCATGCGCTGGCGGCGGGCGGCGAATACGCCTACCGCGTGCGCGGCGAGGAGCACATGTGGACGCCGGACTCCATTGCCCGGCTGCAGCATGCGGTGCGGGCCGGCAGCTTCCAGACCTACAAGGAATATGCGCAGCTGATCAACGATCAGTCAAAACGACTGATGACGCTGCGCGGACTCTTCGAGTTCCGCTTCGACCCCGAACGGGCCATCTCGCTGGACGAGGTGGAGCCGGCCTCTGAGATCGTCAAGCGCTTCTCCACCGGTGCGATGTCGCTGGGCTCCATCTCCACCGAGGCGCATGCCACGCTGGCGGTGGCCATGAACCGCATCGGTGGCAAGTCCAACACCGGCGAGGGCGGTGAAGACCCGGTGCGCTACCGGCAGGATCTGAAGGGCATTCCCATCCGGACCGGCGCCACGCTGGCCAGCGTGCTGGGCAAGGATGTGGTGGAGGCCGACTATCCCTTGCAGGCCGGCGACTCGCTGCGCTCGCGCATCAAGCAGGTGGCATCCGGGCGCTTCGGCGTCACCGCCGAATACCTGGCCTCGGCCGACCAGATCCAGATCAAGATGGCGCAGGGCGCCAAGCCGGGCGAGGGCGGGCAGCTGCCCGGCCACAAGGTCAGCGACTACATCGCACGGCTGCGCTGCTCAGTGCCGGGCGTGGGACTCATCTCGCCGCCGCCGCACCACGACATCTACTCCATCGAGGACATTGCCCAGCTCATCCATGACCTGAAGAACGCCAACGACCGCGCTTCCATTTCGGTGAAGCTGGTGTCGGAAGTGGGCGTGGGCACGGTGGCGGCGGGTGTCGCCAAAGCCAAGGCGGATCACATCACCATCGCCGGCCACGATGGTGGCACGGGCGCCAGCCCGCTGTCATCGCTCAAGCATGCCGGCACACCTTGGGAACTGGGGCTTTCCGAAGCGCAGCAGACGCTGGTGCTCAACCGCCTGCGCGGCCGCGTGCGCATCCAGGCCGATGGTCAGATGAAGACCGGACGCGACGTGGTGATCGGCGGCATCCTGGGCGCCGATGAATTCGGCTTTGCCACGGCACCGCTGGTGGCCGAGGGCTGCATCATGATGCGCAAATGCCACCTCAACACCTGCCCGGTGGGTGTGGCCACGCAGGATCCGGTGCTGCGCCGCCGTTTTGCCGGCAAGCCCGAGCACGTCGTGAACTACTTCTTCTTCGTGGCCGATGAAGTACGCCAGCTGATGGCGCAACTGGGGGTGCGCACCTTCGACGAGCTGATCGGTCGCACGGAGTTCCTGGACATGCGGCGCGGCATCGAACACTGGAAGGCGCAGGGGCTGGATTTCTCGCGGGTGTTCTACAACCCGCCCATGCCGGCCGACGTGGCGCGTCGTCAGGTGGAGACGCAGGATCATCGGCTGGAACGCGCGCTGGATCATGTCCTGATCGAGAAGGCGCGACCGGCGCTGGAAAGCGGCGAGAAGGTCAGCTTCATCCAGCCCATCCGCAACGTGAACCGGACCGTGGGCACCATGCTCTCCAGCGAGGTGGTGCGCCGCTTCACGCACGAGGGCCTGCCTGACGACACCATCCATATCCAGTTCAATGGTGTGGCCGGCCAGTCGTTCGGTGCCTTCCTGGCGCGGGGCATCACGCTGGACCTGGTGGGCGAGGCCAATGACTATGTGGGCAAGGGTCTGTCGGGAGGACGCATCATCGTGCGCTCGCCCAATGATTTCCGGGGCTTCGGACCCGAACAGATCATCGCCGGCAACACGGTGCTCTATGGCGCGATCGAGGGCGAGGCCTTCTTCAACGGCGTGGCGGGCGAACGCTTCGCGGTGCGCAACTCGGGTGCGGCCACCGTGGTGGAGGGCACCGGCGACCATGGCTGCGAATACATGACCGGTGGCACCGTGGTGGTGCTGGGGCAGACGGGACGCAACTTTGCGGCCGGCATGTCGGGCGGTGTGGCCTACGTGTTCGACCCGGAGGGTGACTTTGCCAGCCGCTGCAACACCAGCATGGTGACGCTCTCGGCCGTGCTGCCCGAGGCCGAGCAGCGTGCCAGCATCGATCCGGCCATCTGGCACCGCGCCCGACCCGGCCTGCCGGCGCAGACCGACGAGGAGATCCTGAAGACGCTGGTGCAGGCACATTTTCGTCATACCGGCAGCTTCCGGGCCCGCGACATCCTGGCCGACTGGGAAACCATGCGCGGCCGCTTCGTGAAGGTGGTTTCTCCCGAATACCAGCGTGCGCTGGCCGACATCGCCGCACGCCGCCAGGCCGAATTGCCGCCGGGCGAGGCCGAACGCAGTGCCGAGGCCGAATCGGTGGGCACGGTGGCCGCCGTGGCCGATGGTCAGCATGCAGCCTCGAAGGCAGGCAAGGCACGGCAGGCCAGGGGTGGAAGCAGTGCCGGCAAGGTACCGGCCGCACGCCGCAGCGACGACATCTGAGGAAGGACCATGGGAAAGATCACCGGATTTCTGGAATTCGCCCGGCTGCAGGAAGCGGCCGAACCCGCTGCGGAGCGCGTGCGGCACTATCGTGAGTTCGTGATGCACCTGGACGATGCCCAGGCACGCCAGCAGGGTGCGCGCTGCATGGATTGCGGCACCCCGTTCTGCCACAACGGCTGCCCGGTCAACAACATCATCCCCGACTGGAACGACCTGGTGTACCGGGACCGCTGGCGCGAGGCCATCGAGGTGCTGCACTCCACCAACAACTTCCCCGAGTTCACCGGGCGCATCTGTCCGGCCCCGTGCGAGGCGGCCTGTACGCTCAACATCAACACCGACGCGGTGGGCATCAAGTCCATCGAGCACGCCATCATCGACAAGGCCTGGGCCGAAGGTTGGGTGAAGCCGCAGCCGGCAGCACGCAAGACCGGCCGACGGGTGGCGGTGGTGGGGTCGGGCCCGTCAGGGCTGGCCTGTGCTCAGCAGCTGGCACGTGCCGGCCATGCGGTCACCGTGTTCGAGAAGAATGACCGCATCGGTGGGCTGTTGCGCTACGGCATCCCCGACTTCAAGCTGGACAAGACGCTGATCGATCGGCGCGTGGGCCAGCTGAAGGCCGAGGGCGTGGAGTTTCGCACCGGCGTGGCCGTCACCAGCGACTTCCCGGGCATGGTCTGCAACCTGTCCACGGGCACGATGCCGGCCAGCAAGCTGCTGAAGAGCTTCGATGCCGTCGTGCTGGCCGGTGGCTCGGAAGTGCCGCGCGACCTGCCCATCCCGGGGCGTGAGCTGAAGGGCGTGCATTTCGCCATGGAATTCCTGCCGCTGCAGAATCGCGTGGTGGCTGGCGACTCGTTGCCCAACCAGTTGCGGGCCACCGGCAAGCATGTGGTGGTGATTGGTGGTGGCGACACCGGATCGGACTGCGTGGGGACCTCGCACCGGCAGGGCGCGGCCTCCGTCACCCAGTTCGAGCTGATGCCAAAGCCGCCCGAGCACGAGCACCGCCTGCTCACCTGGCCCTACTGGCCGGTGAAGCTGCGTACCTCCAGCTCGCACGACGAGGGTGGCCAGCGCGACTGGTCCGTCACCACGAAGGCCTTCAATGATGATGGTCACGGCAACGTCAGGTCGCTCACCTGTGCCCGCGTGGCCTGGGTGAAGGACCGCGTCACCGGCCGGATGACCATGGAAGAGGTGCCCGGTTCCACCTTCGAGGTGAAGGCCGACCTGGTGCTGCTGGCCATGGGCTTCGTGCACCCGGTGGCGCAGATGCTGAAGGCCTTTGACGTGGCCACCGACGAGCGCGGCAACGCCCGCGCCACGACGGAAGGCGATTCCGCCTATCAGAGCAGCCGTGAACGGGTCTTCGTGGCCGGTGACATGCGGCGCGGCCAGTCGCTGGTGGTCTGGGCCATCCGCGAGGGCCGTCAGGCGGCCCGGGCGGTGGATGCCTTCCTGATGGGGACATCGGATCTGCCGCGCTGAGCGCCGCTGACGGCCCGTCGCCACGCCCGTGAACGCCGATCGGCCCCCACTGCCTGTCGGTCAGCACCCGGGCGGCCGCTTGGCCTTCCCCACCTACAGTGCCAGCATGCCGGCCCTGTCGCCGGCGGCTGACGGGGAAGGAATCGATGACGGACTGGATCGGAGCAGATAGCGAGAAGCTGACCGCTGCCTATGCAGCGCAGGAGGCTTCACCGGTGGCGGTGGCCGAGGCGCTGTTCGAGCACATGGCGGCGCAGGATGAGGAGCTGGGTGCGGTTCGGGTGCTGAGCCGCGAGGCCGCACTGGAGAGCGCGGCAGCGTCTGAGCGGCGCTGGCGCAGACACGCGCCGCAGTCGCCGCTGGATGGCGTGCCGGTGATGGTGCGCGAAGACATTTCGCTGCCTTCGTATGCCAACGAGGTGGAGGGCGTCTCGCCGGTGGTGGCGCGGCTGCTGGAAGCCGGTTGCGTGGTGCTGGGCAAGACGGTGATGGCCGCACACGATGCGGTGGTGGCCGGTCGCTGCATCGAGGGGCGTCTGGTGCGCAACCCGTGGCAGCCGGCGCTGACCACCGGCGGTTCGTCAGCCGGGGCCGCGGTGGCCTGTGCGGCGGGTTATGCGCCGCTGCATGTGGCCATTGACCGGATCGGGTCGCTGCGCATGCCGGCCGCCTTCTGCGGTGTCTTCGGTTTCAAGCCCACGCAGGGCAGGGTGCCGCTGGCCGCACCGGCCATGGGGCGTGTGGCGGGCCCGATCACGCGTAGCGTGCATGATGCGGCGGCGATGATGAACATCCTGGCCCGCCCTGATGACCGTGACTTTGCCTGCCTGCCGCCCGAGAGTCCGGAGTACCGGATGCGGGTGGATGGGATGAGTCCGAAGTCGCTGACCATCGCGGTGCTGACCGACATGGGGGTGGGGCCGGCGGTGGATCCGGCCATCCGTCTGGCGGTGCAGGAGGCTGCCCGGGCGCTGCAGACGGCCGGGGCCAGTGTCGAGATGATCGACGGCTTCCTGGATCCGGAGATGTTCGAGAGCATGCAGATGCTGCTGGAGGCGGGTGCCCATCGGGATCTGGAGGCGATGAGCGAGCATGAGCGGGCCCGCCTGCCGGGCTTCGTGGTCGACTGGGCCGAGCGCCGCGCACCGGGCTTCAGTGGCCCGCAGGTGATGCAGGCCCTGGCCGACATCGTGCGCATGCGCGCCGCCATCAACGAGTCGATGCTGGGCTACGACTATCTGTTGATGCCGGTCTCGCCGGTGCTGCCGTGGGCGGCCGGCTCGCTGTCCCCTTCCAACGACCCGCAGGATGGCCTGCCGCACGTGGCCTTCACGGTCCCCTGGAACTTTGCCGAGCATCCGGCGGCGTCGCTGAACTGGCGCCATGGTGTCGATGGTGTGCCGGTGGGGGTGCAGGTGGTGGGCCACCGCTTCGATGATCTGGGGGTGCTGCGGCTGTCGCGCACGCTGGAAATCATGCGTCCCGAGCAGGCGGGCTGGCCGCTGGGTTGAGTGCCCGGGTGACGTCGGGCCCTGGATCGGGTCCACGAGGTGCCCCGGGCGCGGTGTCGGTCCGAGGATGACAGCCACGTCCCGGGCGGTGGGGCGGTTGCCTTCCGGGGCGTGCCGAGGCACTCGGGCGGGATGTGGTGCCGTATCCACCGGGCGTGGGCCGTGCCGGCAGTCGTCGGCCGGTATCGACGGTATCATTAGAAGCGGGACAGCCTGTGCCGGTTGTTCCATGCGCCCTTCAACCGAGATAGTCATGTCCGAACTCGACGAGATCAAGCGTCATATCCGTACCATTCCCGACTGGCCCAAGGCCGGGGTGATGTTCCGCGACATCACGCCGCTGCTGCAGGATCCCCGCCTGCTGCGAGCCATGACGCGCATCTTCGTCGAGCGCTACGCCGAGGCCGGCGTCTCGCTGGTGGCCGGCATCGATGCACGGGGCTTCATCATCGGGCCGCTGATCGCGCACCAGCTGGGCGTGGGCTTCGTGCCCGTGCGCAAGCAGGGCAAGCTGCCCTTCGAGACCGTCTCGGCCACCTATGATCTGGAGTACGGCACGGCCACGGTCGAGTTGCACATCGACGCCTGCAAGTCCGGCGACCGGGTGCTGCTGGTCGATGACCTGATCGCCACGGGCGGCACCATGCTGGCAGCCGTCAAGCTGCTGCGCCAGCTGGGCGCCGAAGTGGTGGAAGGCGCGGCCATCATCGAGCTGCCCGAGCTGGGCGGGGCAGCCAAGCTGCGCGAGGCCGGCGTGCCAACCTTTGCGCTGGCGCGCTTTTCCGAAACCGAACAATGAGGGCGGATGCCGGACCGGCACCGGTCAGGGTCGACAAATGGCTGTGGGCCGCACGTTTCTTCAAGACGCGTGCGCTGGCCCAGGATGCCGTCGAGAATGGCCGGGTTCTGGTCCAGGGCGAGCGCGTCAAGGTGGCGCGCCTGCTCAAGGGAGGGGAGCTGCTGCGCATCCGCACGGGTGACGTGCAGCGTGAAGTGGTGGTAATGGCGCTTTCCAGCGTCCGGGGGCCTGCGCCGGTGGCGCAGACGCTCTACCAGGAAACGCCGGAATCCGTCGCTGCCCGCGAGGCCGCTGCCGAACGCCGGCGCTTCGAGCGCGAGCCGGCCCAGGGCCTGCACGGCCGGCCTTCCAAGCGCGATCGGCGCGAACTCTCCCGAATCCGTCTGGACTGATCTTTCTTCATTCATGAACCCATCTTCCGAAAACGCCGCCCGTCTGACGCTGTTGCAGCAGGCGGCCTCCCTGGCCAACGACGGGCTGGACCCGCTGGGCAGCGCCACCGTCTCGATGCGCTGGGCGCGTCCGGCTGCCGACGGGCTGCTGCTGGTGCCCGTGAGCG
>CAUVLK010000046.1:0-10781 GCA_963552635.1 uncultured Lautropia sp.
CGAAGGCCGCCTGCACGGGCCCCAGCGCGGCCAGCCCCTGCCCGGCCACCACCCGACCTCCCGACAGGGACTGCGCCGCAACATCCCGCAATCCGGTCCGGGCATCGGCACCATGCCGGGAAGGATCCCTCTGACCGCCCTGCCCCAAGCCGTCGGCAGCCGATGAAACCGCCGCTTCGGCTTCTGGCGCTTTCGGCATGAACGGCTCGTTCTCCCGAGGCGACCAAGCCCCGATCGCAGACGCCGGACGGGCACCGTCCCCCACGCCCCCCAGCAGCTGCCGCTCGATCATCGCGGCCAGACCGTTGCCCTGCCCGGCCGCCAAGGTCGAGAGCTGCGTATCCAGCATGCTGGTGAAGGTATCGCTGCCTGTGCCATCGAACATGCCGCTTTTCGGCACGGCGTCACGCATGCCCTTGAGCAGCTGACGCATGAACAGCGCCTCGAACTGCTGGGCCACCTGGCGGATGGCCTCCCGATCCTGGGGACTGGCGTGGCGCAGCGCATCCAGGCTGCGTCCGTCATAAGCGAGGCCGGCCGACGAGGCAGCATCGGCCCGGGCCGAGAAGGCCGAAGAAGACAGAGACATCGAAACACGCTCCCGGAGGCGACATCCCGCCCCCTCGCATCATCGAGAAAGAAGCGCCAGCCGGATCAGATGATCTCCAGCTCGGCCTTCAGGCTGCCTGCGGCCTGCAACGCCTGCAGAATGGCAATCAGGTCCTGCGGTGTCGCGCCCAGCGAGTTCAGCGCCCGCACCAGATCCTTCAGCTGTGCCGATTTCGGCAGCATCATCACGGCCCCACCCTCCTGGCGCACCGTGATGTCCGACACCTGCCCGGCCACCGTCTGCCCGCCCGAGAAGGCGCCAGGCTGGCTCACCACCGGCGTCGAGGACACCATCACCGAGAGATTGCCGTGCGCCACGGCACTGGGTGCCAGCGCCACCGACTGGTTCATCACCACGGAGCCGGTGCGCGCATTCACGATCACCTTGGCCGGCGCCGCCGTCAGCACCACTTCCATCGACTCCAGCTCGGCCAGAAAACCCACGCGCTGCGCCGGATCACGCGGCAGCGGAACCTGCACCACCCGGGCGTCCATCGCCACGGCCTGGCGGCCGTCACTGCCCGGGCGAAGGCGGATCTTCTGGTTGATCGCATCCGTCACCAGCCGCACGTCCGAGAAGTCCGTTCGGTTGAGCTCCACCCGGATCGAATCGCCTTCCAGCGTCTGATTGGGCACGACCCGCTCCACAGTCGCCCCACCAGGAATGCGGCCAGCGCTCAGGTGGTTGATCTGCACCTTGCTGCCGCCAGCCGATGCCCCCGCACCGCCCACCACCACGTTGCCTTGCGCCACGGCGTAGATCTCGCCATCCACGCCCCGCAGCGGCGTCAGCAACAGCGTGCCACCGCGCAGGCTCTTGGCGTTGCCCACCGAGGACACCGTCACGTCGATCAACTGTCCCGGCTGCGAGAAAGCAGGCAGCTGCGCCGTCACGATCACGGCGGCCGAGTTCTTCAGCTGGGGCGTCACGCCGGCCGGCAGCTGGATACCCAGCTGCTGCAGCAGCGACTTCATGCTCTGCGCCGTGAAAGGCGCCTGCGTGGTCTGGTCTCCGGTACCGTCCAGACCCACCATCAGGCCATAACCCAGCAGCTGGTTGGTCCGCACCCCCTGGATGCTGGCCACTTCCTTCAGGCGCTCGGCCTGAGCCGGCAGGCTGCCCAGCAGGGCAGCCACCCCGCAGGTTGCTGCCAGCAGCCTGGTGATCATTGCCCGGCCAGGGCGAAGTTTGTCCGGTCTGCTCATCGATTCTGGTCCTTTCGGGAACCCGGGGTTTCACACCCCTTTATCAGACCAGAAAGCGTTCCCTCGGGAACGCCTGATGAAGCCCGGAAAAACCGGGCGTTTCCGGCAGTACCGGCCTGGGGCGCCCTCTCCCCAAGCCGATGCCGCCATGAGGGTCAGATCGGCATGGCCGACAGGAAGAAGCGCGTCAGCCAGCCGGTCGTCTGCACCTTGTCGATGTCACCTGCGCCACGCACCTGCATGCGCGCATCGGCCACCTGCGTCGAACTGACCGTGTTGCCCGGCATGATCGTCAGCGGATCCACCACCCCGGCAAACTTCAGTGTCTCCACCCCCTGGTTGATGCCCACCTGCTTCTCGCCACTCACCACCAGGTTGCCATTGGGCAGCACGTCCACCACCGTCACCGTGATGGTGCCGGCAAACTGGTTCTCGTTGCCCGCGGCGCCCTTGCCCTCGAAGCTGTTGCTGGTCGAGGCATCCAGTCCCAGCTTGCCCAGCTTGTCAGCCTTCACGAACGGCAATGCACCAAACTTGGCCGATCCCCCGCCCTTGCGGTCGATGGTGCTGTTGGAGCTGTGCTTGGCCACCAGGCGCTCCTCGATCAGGATCGTCAGCATGTCGCCCGGCTGGCGGGCGCGGCGGTCCTCGAACATGTTGCGCGTCGCGCCAGCCTGGAAGATGGACCCATTGGCCTGGCGTTGGGGCACCGCCCGCATCGACGCCAGCCGGTTGTGATCCACCATCGGCGTGTCGATCCGCGCCCGGGGCGGCATCACCGTCGAGCAGCCGGCCAGCGCCAGCATCGACAGCACCAGCAGCGGCCTTGCCAGCCGCCCGCCCCCGGAGGCCCGGACGGTGGAAGGACGGCGGCCGGAACCCGAAGTCAGGCGGTGCGTTTCAGTGGCAGGCATCATGCAATCACCCTTCATGCTCAGAGCTGCGAGATACGGGCCAGCATCTGGTCGGAAGTCTGGATCGCCTTCGAGTTGATCTCGTAGGCACGCTGCGTCTGGATCATCGACACCAGCTCCTCCACCACGTTCACGTTGGAGGTTTCCAGATAGCCCTGCTGCAGCAGGCCCGCGCCATTGACACCCGGCGTGGCCGCCGTGGGCGTGCCCGAGGCATCGCTTTCCTTGAACACGTTCTGGCCTTGCGGATCCAGACCGGCCGCATTCTGGAAGGTGGCCAGCTGGATCTGACCGATCTGCGTCACCCCTTCCTGGCCGGCGATCGTCACCGACACGGTGCCGTCGTTGCCCACCGTCACATCGCGGGTGCCCGGCGGGATGGTGATGGGGGGCGACAGCGGCATGCCATTGGAGTTCACCAGCTGCCCCTGCGCATCCGGATGGAAGGAACCATCACGGGTATAGCCGGTCGTGCCATCGGGCATCTGCAGCTGGAAGAAACCATGGCCGCTGATGGCCAGGTCGAAACTGTTGCTGGTCTGCTGCAGGTTGCCCTGCGTGAACAGGCGCGACGTGGCCACCGGCCGAACCCCGGTACCCAGCTGCAACCCGGTCGGCAGCTGAGTGTCGGCCGAGGACTGCGCCCCTACCTGCCGCATGTTCTGATAGATCAGGTCTTCAAACACCGCCTGCGAACGCTTGTAGCCATTGGTGCTCACGTTGGCCAGGTTGTGCGAGATCACGTCCATCTGCGTCTGCTGCGCATCCAGACCGGTCTTGGCAATCCACAACGATCGAATCATCTTGTCCTCTCCCCGGTACGCCCCATGCGGCGTCCCTCATCAATCCATGTCCTGCATCGGGCAATCCCGGTGGCACCCTGCCCGGGTGCTCATCCATGACCGACCGACCTCATCATTCCCTGCCAGCCTCAACCGCGAATCGACAGGATCTGGCTGGCGCGCTGCTCGTTGCTCTCGGCCGTCTGCAGCAGCTTCATCTGCATCTCGAACTGCCGCTGGACCTCGATCATGCCCACCATCGACTCCACCACGTTCACGTTGCTGCCTTCCACGGCGCCCTGCACCACCCGCACGCTGTCTGAAACCGGCGCCTCACCGCCTTCCTTCATCCGCATCAGGCCGTCGTCGCCCTTCTTCAGCTCGGCCATGTCCGGGTCGACCAGCTTCAGCTTGCCTGCCTGGCTGGGCTTCTGCCGACCGACCTGCACCATCACGGTGCCATCATCAGCCACCTGCACGTCGGCACCAGCCGGCACCGAGATCGGGCCGCCATCACCCAGCACCGTCTGACCGCGGCGCGTCCGCAGGTTGCCCTGCTCGTCCACCACCAGCCCGCCATCACGCGTATAGGCCTCGCTGCCATCAGCCGCCTGCACCGCAAACCAGCCGTTGTCCCGGATCGCCAGGTCCAGCGGATTGCCGGTCTGGCGGATTGGACCGGACTTGCCATCGAAGCCCGTGGACGTCTCCACATTGAACACCCGCGTGGTGGCCGTCCCCTCCGAGCGGATCGGCACGGCGCGCGCCGTCATCAGATCGGCACGGAAGCCATCGGTGGAAGCGTTGGCCAGGTTGTGCGACAACGCATCCTGACGCTCCATCAGCGCCTTGGCACCCGTCATCGACAGATAGATCATCCGGTCCATTCATTCACTCCCGTCACGGGACCAGCCACATGCCAGGCCCCGGAATACAAGACATCATCAGCGCAGGTTGACGATGGTCTGCAGCAGCTGGTCGTGCGTCCGCACGGTCTGCGCGTTGGCCTGATACACCCGTTGGGCGGTGATCATGTTCACCAGCTCCTGGGTCAGGTCCACGTTGGAGGACTCAAGCGCCCCCGACTGGATCACGCCCAGCGTGCCCGTGGACGGCGACCCCACCAGCGGAGCGCCCGAATCGGCCGTTTCACCCCACTGGTTGCCGCCCAGCGGCTGCAGCCCCTGCGGATTGGTGAAGTTGGCCAGCGCCACGCGGCCCTTGCTCACCGTCTGACCGTTGGTGTAACGGGCCATCAGGCTGCCGTCACGCCCCACCGAGAAGCCGGCCAGCTTGCCGGAGCCGTTACCGTTCTGTTCCTGGTGCGCCACCGTGAAGTTGGTACCGAACTGGGTCGTATCGGCGAAGTTCACCGAGATGGTCTGGTTTCCGCCCGCGTCAGCGCCCATGTTCAGCGACACGTCGAAGGTCATGGCATTGCTGGTGGTCGGATCTCCGTCACCGTCACTCGCCCCTTTCAGCGTACCGTTGGGATTGAAGGCCAGCTTGCCCACGGCGGCGCCACCCTTGAGCGGTTCGCCATCCAGCGTGCCATGCACTTCCCAGGAGTTGTCGCCGGTCTTGCGGAAGTACATCGCCATCACATGCTCGCGTCCCAGCGAGTCGAACACGCTCACCGACGTACCGCCGTCATAGGTCTTGGCATCCGTCAGCGTGAAGGCATTGGCCGGCGTGGTGGCGCGCGCATCCACATTCACGCGCACTGCGGCAGAGGTGGTCGCCTTCGGCGCGATGTCCGTCGAATCCAGCTTCAGATCCTGGGCGGTACCATTGGTCACCACCCCGTTCTTGTCCACCGGATAGCCCGTCAGGCGCTTGCCCGAGGCGTTGACGATGTAGCCGCTCTTGTCGAGCTTGAACTGCCCTTCCCGGGTATAGGTGATGGCGCCGCCGTTGTCCGACATGCGGAAGAAGCCGCCACCATTGATGCCCAGGTCCAGCGAGTTGTTGGTGGTGGTCAGCGCACCCTGCGAGAACTGCTGCGCAATTGCCGCCACTTCGGTACCAATGCCAGGCGAGACGTTGGAAACCCCATACACCGTGGTGGCGTACACATCGGCGAACTCGGCACGCGATGCCTTGAAGCCGACGGTACTGGCGTTGGCAACGTTATGGCCGATCGTGTCCAGATGGCGCGCCGCTGCATTCAGGCCGGAAAGCCCCTGCTGAAATGCCATGGATCAGACTCCTCGAAAAATGGCGATCCGTTGAAATGTCGCGCCCCGGGCAGGGTTCCGCGAACCAATGACAGAAAGGAAGCGATACGTTCCGCATGCGTCACGAACTCTCCCCCAGGCTTCATCATGGAAGCGGGGATCATTCACGACACATCCGGACGATATCGCAATCATGAAAGACTCGATCAGATGATCAACCGGGCTTCTGCCGGCGATACCGGTTTTGCATGGTCCAGCTCCAGCATGGCGCCCGTATTGGTCTGGGCCACGCCGGTCACCGTCACCGGTACCAGCGTCTTCGATTCCACCGCAGTGCCATCATCCACCGCCGTCACCGTCATGCGCAGCATACCGGCATCGATGGCACGACCATTGGCATCCTTGCCATCCCAGGCCAGGCTGTGTGCCCCGGCATCCAGGTTGTTCATCTGCTGGCTGTAGACGATCTCGCCGCGTTCGTTGGCCAGATCGACCCGCACATTGCTGGCCTTGGCGTTCAGCTCGAAGCCCAGACGCGTCTCACCCGCTTTCGCCCCCTGGAACTCGAAGCGCTCGCCCGGCGCCAGCACCTTCTTGCCGATCATGTTGACCGACGCCAGCGCCGTGTTCTGCGCCGCACTGGCCGTGAAGTTCGCCATCGACTTGTTCAGCGACTCGATACCCCGAACCGTACTGATCTGCGCCAGCTGCGAAGTCACCTCCGCATTCTCCATGGGGTTCATCGGATCCTGGTTGCGCATCTGCGCCACCAGCAGCTTCAGGAAGCGATCCTCCGTCCCGTCGGCAGTACTTTCGTCATTCTTGTTGACGTTGGGATTGGCCACCCCGTCCATCAGACCTGCCGATGCCTTCACGCCCCCGCTGCTGGCATCATCGGTTGTCCTGAAATCCTTCGACTTGTCCTCACCCTTGGCCGCCGTGGGCCAGCTCATCACACCGGTCAGACTCTTCAGCATGCCACTCACCCCTCTTCAGATATCCTTCGTTCACTGACCGATCGACAGCGTCTTGAGCGCCAGCTGCTGGGCCGTGTTCATCATTTCCACGTTGTTCTGATAGGAACGTGAAGCCGAGATCATGTTCACCATCTCCTCGATCACGTTCACGTTGCTGTGCATCACATAGCCCTCGGCATTGGCGGCCGGGTTCTTCGGGTCATAGGTCTGCTTGCCGGGCGTGGGATTCTCGATCACATCCACCACCCGAACACCCATCGATGCCGAAGCGCCCCGCGTGGACCACTGACGGGCGCCTGCGGCCTGTCGCGCCTCCACCATGGCAGGCTTGAACACCACCTGCCGGGCCTTGTAGACGCTGCCATCCGGCCCCGCCACCGTATCGGCGTTGGCCAGGTTGGATGCCACCGTGTTCAGCCGTTGGCTCTGCGCCGACAGAGCGCTGCCAGCCAGCGGAAGAATGTTCATCAGAGAAGACATGCTCGTTACCCCTCTCATTCACCGCGGATTGCGGTCATCATCGTCTTGATGCGGCCATTGAGGAAACGCAGGCTGGCCTCGTAACCCACAGCGTTCTGCGAGAACTGTGCACGCTCCCGGTTCAGGTCCACCGTATTGCCGTCCATGCTGGGCTGCTCGGGATGCACATACTTCAGGTCCGGCTGCCCGCCGACCTTCAGCCCCCCGCCCAACTGCTGGTGACCACGGTGCGTCCGCGCCAGCGCCACCGTGGACAGCCCCCCTTCGGCCGCAGGCAACGCGGCACGGCTGCCTGCATCACTCGCCGGCATCCCCGACGCCTCACGCAGTGCCGCCCCGAAGTCGAAATCCTTCGCCTTGAAGTTCGGCGTATCGGCATTGGCAATGTTGGAGGCAATCGTCTCCTGCCGGCTTGCCCGAAGCTGCAGGGCCCTGCCATGGAAATCCAGTGCGTCCGTCATCTGCTCGAACATGCTCATCCTCGCGCCGCATCACGGCCTTTTTCACGCTGCACATTATCCGCAGCCCACTTCTTCCCGATCGAAGGAACAGGCCGGGAATTTCCCCTTATTCCATTTCCCAGAGGGGAAGCCATCATCACCGTGCTCCCCCTGACCACGAGCCCGCGTCTGCCGCCCTCTTCCTGAACAAGCGTTCTCCGTCCATCGTCGTCGGTACAAAGGCCACACTCGCGAGGGTCATTCATCCGGACATCCGGCCGTCGATCATCCACGCGTGGCCATTCGTTGGCACATGCTGTCTTCTTGTTCCTGTCTCACGGTTTCCGATTCACGACATCCGATGAACACTCTGCATCCCGCCCTGCTCTCACTGTTCCGCCTGACCGGACAGCTCGCGGAACGTGCATCCACTTTTGCAACCCGCTCGGGACTGGACGAGCCCATCCACCACCTGCTGCACGTGCGACGCGAGAAGCTGCACCGTGCCGCCGTGCTCGGACTGCTGTTGCTCACGCTGCTGGCTGGCTCCGACTCGGAGGCTGCAACCCGGGAGCGTGACGCATCCGTCGTGCAGACAGCCCTTTCATCTCCAGACCGTGCGCCGGCATCCGTCCCGCCCCATGTCCAACCCGGGGTGACCGGAACCACCATCAGCACTGGTGCCGCAAGCGCCGACGCCATGCTGGCATGGCTGAAACGTCAACCCGGATTCCCTTCCGGGCAAGGCGTCCAGACGCGCCTGGACATACTGCGTCAGCCGCGCATTGCACACCTGGCCCCCTGCCAGCAGACCGAGTACGTGCTGGCTGCCGGCGCGCGTCTCTGGGGGCGCGTCAACCTTGGCGAGCGCTGCACCTCAGGCGCGACCTGGACGGTCTGGCACAATCTCCAGGTTCACGTCGAAGGCCCAGCCCTTGTCGCGCGCCAGCAGCTGGCGGCGGGCTCCGTCCCGCAACCGGCCGACTTCAGCGTCCAGCGCGTGGACTGGACCCGATCCCCCACTCCCCCACTGCCCATCGATACCCGCCTGGGGAACCAGGAGCTGCAACGGACACTGGCCGCCGGTCAGTCACTGCACGCCGATCATCTGCGCCCTGCCCCCAGCATCCGCTCAGGCGAAGTGGTGGCTGCCATTGCCGAGGGCGACGGGTTTAGAATTGCCACCGACGCCATCGCCCTGGCCAGCGCCGGCGAAGGCCAGTCCATCCGTGTCCGCACACCGGGCGGCAAGGTGCTCAGCGGTCTGGTCGAAGGGAAAACCGTGAAAATTTTCCGATAATCGGTCGATTGCCCCTCAAGTTTTCCGGTAAGGGCCCGATAACGCCAATAGAGAGCGTTTCATGCCCCCGCATGACCGCATCATTGGCAAGGAGTTCACCCTCATGATCACCGGAAAGGCACCTTACATCAGCACCGTGTCCCTGCTGAACCGGCCGGTCAACACGGCCGCAGCCGGGGCGGTATCCACACCCGGCGGCACGGAACCTGACATCGACCCCATCAGCAAGGCGGACAAGGTCCATCTCTCGGACCCCGGCCTGAACCTGATTCCCGGCGATGCGCAGGAAACCGATCCCGCACGCGCCGAGAAGGTCCAGGCCATCAAGCAGGCCATCGAAGAGAAGCGCTATCACATCGAAAGTCGCAAGATTGCCGACAAGCTTCTGCGCGAAGCCTCCGAACTGCTGGGCACACTGACCGGATATCCGGAAGACCCGATGAAGGAAGAGCCGTCTGCGGCAGAATCATCCGGTCAACCTTCTTCGGACAGGCCCGAGGGCGGCAAGGACCACAGCACGTCATCCCGCGTGCCCGGCTATCCCCGCTCGACGCGCTCCTATACGGCATGATGCAGCGAAACGATCTTGACGGCATTCTCGATCTGCTCCGGCGGCAACAGGCAGCCCTGGCCAGCCAGGCGCCGGATGCAGTCGACCGTCTGGATTCGATTCACGCAGAGCTGCAGAAGCAGCTTCTTCGCCTGCAGCCGGTGGGCCGTCGTCAGCCCTCCTCTCCAAGCAACCCCTTGGACAGACGCAAGGCGGCTGACATTGCGCAGCTGCTGGTGGACAATCGTGCGCTGATGCTGCGTCTGTCGGACAACAACCGGCGTGCGCTGGAAACCATCTTCAAGACGCAGCCGCTGGTCTATACGCGGTAGTCTTCTTCGGAAGGCAGCTTTGTCGTGATGTCTGCGCCTGACGAAAGACGACTTCGTTCAGGCATCCCTATCTGAAAATAGACGACTTCGATGCATGAGCGCGCCCCGTGCGCGGGTACCCTCCTCGGCTCATGCTGTCCGCTTCGCTTCCAGAGCGCCTGCGGGGGCACCCACGCCCGGGATGCCTCGGTTCATGTCGGTCGTCGTTCTGGTGATGACGGCTTCATTGAAGGGCCTACGCCTTTTGGAAGACGACTTCGACGAAAGGCGCCCCGTGACCGGGTACCCTCCTCGGCTCATGCTGTCCGCTTCGCTCCCAGAAATCGCCTGCGGGGTTACCCGCTCCCGGTGCGCTTCACGTATTGTCGTGTTTCATCCTGGCAGAAGACGGCTCCGTTGAAACATTCACGACTATTGCAGCTTCCATTCTGGTGAGAATGGCTTCACCGAAGGATATGCCTGATGGAAGCCGACATCGTCGGAGGTGACTTCATGACATCGCCCTCCGCAAGCCGAGAGGCCAAGGGGGCGGAGGTATCTGCCGACGAATCCCACCGCTTGCGGTTGTGAGGAGGTAGATGCCGCAGTCCCCTTGGCCGGTCTTCGCACAGAACCACTCTGACCCGCAAGCCCCTTGGCCGTCCGTTGCATGCCGAAGAACGGCCACGCAAGCCCCGTTACATCCAATCCCCAAGCTTCGCCCGAAGCCGTGCAACGGCCTGGCTGTGCAGCTGCGAGACACGGGATTCGGTCACGCCCAGCACCTCGCCAATCTCCTTCAGCGTCAGCTCTTCCACATAGTAGAGGTTCATCAGCAGCTTCTCGCGCTCCGGAAGCCCATCGATGGCCGCCACCAGTGACTCGCGAAAACGGGCGTCCTCCAGACGACGATCCGGGGTGGGCGCATCGTCGGGCAGCATCTGCTCGATGCGGCCCTCGTCGTCGTCCTCGCTGGCACTGTCCTCGAAGTACAGCAGCTGCGAACCCTTGGCCGACGACAGCAGGCGCTGATAC